>NZ_WBKM01000107.1 GCF_015714725.1 Nostoc sp. WHI | reverse complement strand
TCTTGTTTGTACTCCAGTTCACTCAGTTCCCAGCAGTTTTTGGTTTGCAGCCAACTCAACACTTCTTCTCGCTGTTCAGCACTCACGTAGCTTTTTCTGCCTTTGTAGTTCAAGCATAGTCCATTAATTCCATCCTGCTCATAGGCTTGTTTCCAGCCTGTTATCGAACCTAAAGACACATCTAGAATAGCTTGGATTTCTTCGTACAAGTAATCTTGGTAAACCAATTTAACTGCCAAAGCTTTTCTTGCTTCACGGGCATCACGACAAGCTGCTATGAAATTTTGTAACTCAGCGATCGCAGTTGCCACTCCTCCAGGTAGTGTTGCCGTTTGTAGATGCTGATTGATCATTGTCTGCTCTTACACTTTTACACTCATCCGTATTATCTCGTAATCTTTTTCAAAAATCAAATAGGATTCCTATAGTATAGTTGAAAACTTCTTCATAAGCATTCATATAATCATCCCAAAAGGCTCGTTCCCGGACATCGCTATTATAAGAATGCGGAATTCAAAATATTACTCGTCCATCTCTTTTAACGTAGCTAATGCTGACGGAGATAAGCGACTGAGATAGCGGAATATCCAGTATTTGACGATAGTGTTTAAAATTACAGGAAATGTTGCAATAAATAAAAAGATTACGTTTCTACTGGCTGGAAGACCTAAATGTTCTGCCAATTTTTCAAGAATGACCTCCCATCCATGCGGTGAGTGGAATCCTACGAATATATCTGTAAACAGAATAATTAAAAAAGCCTTAGCACTATCGCTAAGACCATAAACAATATTATCTATAAAAGATTTCACAGTCACAATTTCTCTTTTGCTCATAGCAATGACTACACCAAAAGAAATTAATGATATTAAATCTGCAAAAACATTGCTAATAGCGTTACTGGTTTCTATGCGAAAGTTATTAGCTATCTCAATTGCTTTATCTTTGATTTTTTCTTTTATTACTTCTGAAGAAAGTGGTGGCGCTTGATTGAGCAGATATTCAAATCTCATTTTCTGCTCAAAATTGTTAAATTCCTGGAGAGCTTGTTTTTCCATCTTATCATTGATGAAAATTTGAGTTTTACTGTCTCCCCTAACCTTTTCTACTATAGAAGTTACTAAAAGTTGTTTAGATAAATACTGAGTTAAAAGTGGTACAACAATTAGAGCTATTAAAAATCTTAAAGCAGTTTTTGTCCTATTTCTAGAAATTCGGTGTTTTCTGACAAACTCTTCTTCTGCCTCCGGGGCAAAATCTGCTTTAATTCTATTAACTGTTCTACCAATAGAACTCGGAAAAATTCCAAGTTTTTGAGATGGAGATGTAGCTTTAATATCTTTGATATTAGATGAGTCTGGCTGTTTGTTAATTTCGCTTAGATTAATTGGCAGAGGTTGAGAAGTTAATAATAATCCTTTGTTATTAATTAGTTCATTTTTGATAGCATACTTCTCTACAACTTCATCAATAACCTTTAAATTTTCTAACAAAATAGAATTAGACATATTGACAATTCCACGACTAAGCTGGAATTCCGCAAGCCTTATTCGGATAATAGTTAAATTTTTATCAAGGTATACTTGCCAGTAAGACATTACGTTTTCTGTATATTTTACCGATTCTGAAGAGATTTTTTTGCTGTCAAAGTATTGCATCTCAATGTTTTTAATTCTCTGAGCTGCTTGGTGAGCTTCTAAGAGTGCCCTTTCTGGTGTACCTACAAACCAATGGTTAAACGATCGCAAGTATTGTTTGAGCTTTCGCTGAAGTAATTTTGCTGTTTTTGCGAATGAATCTTTCATTGCATATATGGCTATTTTATACTTTGCTTAAATAAACATTAAAAATTGGTAATAGTTAGTTAATAAAATTATTAACTAACTATTTTAGATAAATCTGTTATTTTGAGTGTACACCTATTTAGAGTGCTAGGTACAGGTAAAGGTAAAGGTCGATGCCCAAGCCTACTAAGCTGTTCCACATTTAACTTGCATAATTAGGGGGGGTATCTTAACCCACCCCACAAGATTGGGTAATTTATTTGTTGGAAATCCTTTGAGCTTCGTAGACGAGCCTTTGGGCTTCGTAATTAAGGTACTAAGTAGGGCATTAGGCATTGGTTACTAATTCTTATCTTCCACTCCCCATTTTTAAAACAGTAAATTAAATGACGATTGGCTTATGAGTTTGAGTCTATGCATGATTGTGAAAAATGAAGCAGCAACACTGCCTAAATGCCTGAGCAGTGTGAAAAAAGTGGTGGATGAAATGGTAGTCTTGGATACAGGCTCAATTGATCGCACTCCCTATATTGCTCAACAGTTTGGTGCTAAAGTCCATCATTTTAAATGGTGTGATGACTTTAGTGCTGCTCGTAACGCAGCTCTAAAATATGTGACTGGTGATTGGATTCTGGTATTGGATGCTGATGAAACTTTGACACCAGCAATTGTACCGCAGTTGCAAGAAGCGATCGCTAGGGACGAATACTTGCTAATCAACCTTGTCCGCCACGAAGTCGGTGCCGAACAATCTCCTTATTCTCTAGTTTCAAGACTATTCCGCAATCATCCAGATATTCGCTTTGAGCGCCCTTATCATGCCTTAGTGGATGATACTGTTTCAGCAATTTTAACGAAAGAACCCCATTGGCAGGTAGGTTATTTGCCAGGAGTGGCAATTTTACACGCAGGATATCAAAAAAGTGCGATCGCTCAAAATAATAAATATGCCAAAGCCGCAGCAGCGATGGAAGGGTTTATCGCTACGCATCCTGATGATCCTTATGTTTGCAGTAAGTTGGGAGCGTTGTATGTGGAAACTGGGAAAATTACCCAAGGGATGGAGTTACTCAGACGAGGGTTACACCAGATGAGTGTAAGTCGCACAGGCGGCGAGGAAAATTACGATGTTTTGTATGAACTCCATTACCATTTAGGCATTGCTTACAGCCGATTAAAAAATTCTCCACAAGCTATTTCGCACTATCAAGCTGCTATCAAATTGCCAATTTATCCTATGATCAAATTAGGAGCATACAATAACCTGGGTAACTTACTCAAAGCAGCCGGAGATTTCAACGGTGCGAAAACTGCTTATGCCACAACTTTGAAGATTGACCCTAGTTTTGTATTTGGACATTATAATTTAGCGATGATATTTAAGGCTTTGGGTTTATTTACAGACGCGATCGCATATTATCAAAATGCCATCGAGCTAAATCCAAACTATGCTGAAGCTTATCAAAACTTAGGGGTAGTGTTGCTCAAAGTTGGGAATCATCAAGATAGTTTGACAGCTTTTAGAAAAGCGATCGCTCTTCATGAAAGATATAATCCCGAAGAAGCCAAAAGACTACGGCAAGCGTTGCGGGAGATGGAGTTGATGTAAACAAGAGAGAGTTTTTAACTATTGACCATTGCTTTTGTGATGTGGGCTATAGAAGTCCTAAATCATTTGTGAAAGCTGCTCTTTCTTTTCTTCTCTGCGAGACGCTGCGCGTTGGCGGAAGCCTCTCGTAGAGATGGCGGTTCGTTAATTTTTATAACTTCTACCATGTCCGACTTAATACTTATGTCATTGCGAGGGTCGCGCGGCAATCTCAAACCTTTACGATTGCTTCATTCCACTTCATTGCATTGCCCTGCGATGAGGCGATTTCATAGTTTAGAGTGTAGCTCTTCACACAAACTTCATATCCAATGTGTTCTGGAAAACATCCAGCGTAGACAATTTAATGATTTATTTATGCTTGTCTAGATTCAAATCCAGGCACGTACCATAACGCAAGGAAAATAAGTACATGGCTACATCTCTTGAATTGGTGGAAGATCAGATCGCTAAAGATGATACCGTCTTGCCTGTACTCAACCTTGATACCTTAAGTGATGACTTACTCTCGGGCAAGGTAGATGCTGCTGATTTCGCTCGTCAGTTCAGTAATCCAGATTTTGTCAAAGCAAGCCAATTGGCTAACCCACCCGCTGAAGTTATTACAACTACTAGCGATGCAGCGATCGATTTTGTTGTCGAACTTGCTCCTGACGTAGTAAATGACCCGGTTGCCTTCCAGACATTCTTGACCGCTAATGAGTTGTCCTCAACTGACGCAGTTTTAACCTCCTCCAAGACTGATTCCACGCTGGCATCTGCCGATTTTGCAGCTGCTCCCATCGCTCTCAACCTGGTTCACATCATTAATGGAACTATTGATGATGACATTTTGATTGGTAAAGCCACCAATGATTATATTTTTGGTCTGGCTGGTAGAGATCTGCTGTTCGGGGAAGACGGGGATGACTTCCTTTTTGGAGGTGATGGCAGTGATATCCTACTCGGTGGAATCGGTGACGATAATCTGTTCGGCGAAAGAGGAAATGACATTCTGTTTAATGACGCAGGCAATGATAACCTCATCGGTGGTGCTGGTAATGATTACTTTTACGTATTAGATCCCAGTGGCAGCAGCCTGCTAAATGGTGAAAATGGGATTGACACGGCTGACTACAGTATTTTAAGTCAGGCAATTACTCTGAAATCTACTGGAACCGTAACCAAAGGAATTGGGTTTGGTACAGATCAACTGGTTCAAGTCGAGAAAATTTTTGCAACTTCATCACTCAACGACTGGATTGATGCATCTGATGCAATCAGTCCAACCTCAGTAACCGTTGATTTATCGGCCCTTTCCAGTTCCTTGGTTATTAATAATGTTCCTGGTCTGGGAACGCTCACCTTCTCGGTTAGCGGTTTTGAGAATGTCAGAGGTACGGCTCAAGACGACAGCATTACTGGTGACAATTTTAATAACATTCTCAGTGGCGGTGCTGGCAACGACGTGTTTGGTGGTAGTCGGGGCAATGATACCATCAACGGTGATGCAGGTATTGACACAGCAAACTACAGTGCGCTGGGACAAACCATTGTTCTTGGTTCCACGGGTACCATCACTAAAGCAGGTGGATTTGGTATTGACCAGTTGAACGAGGAGATTGAAACCATCACGGCTTCTACCCTACTAGGCGATACAATTGATTTCTCCACTGCAACGGGTAGCACCAGCATTACAGCAAATCTGGGTGCCAATAGCTTGACTGTGAACAATTTTCCTGGTTTAGGAACGGTCAACCTCACTGTTAACAACTTTGAGAATGTGACAGGTACGGCTCAAGACGACAGCATTACTGGCAATATTGGCAACAACATTCTCAGTGGCGGTGCTGGCAACGATGTGTTTGGTGGTAGTCGGGGCAATGATATCATCAACGGTGATGCAGGCATTGACACAGTAGACTATAGTGCGCTGGGACAAACCATTGTTCTTGGTTCGACGGGTACCATCACTAAAGCAGGTGGATTTGGTATTGACCAGTTGAACGAGGAGATTGAAACCATCACGGCTTCTACCCTACTAGGCGATACAATTGATTTCTCCACTGCAACGGGTAGCACCAGCATTACAGCAAATCTGGGTGCCAATAGCTTGACTGTGAACAATTTTCCTGGTTTAGGAACGGTCAACCTCACTGTTAACAACTTTGAGAATGTGACAGGTACGGCTCAAAACGACATCATTACTGGCAATACTGCCAACAACATTCTCAGTGGCGGTGCTGGCAACGATTTCTTAACGGGTGGTGCTGGTAGGGATACTCTTATCGGTGGCAGTGGTGTTGATATCTTAGCTGGCGGTGCTGGTAACGATCAGTTCAACTTCTCAAATCCTGCGGAAGGTTCAGATATCATCACTGATTTTGCCTTTATCCCTGATACGATCGCGGTTTCTGCCTCTGGTTTTGCTGGTGGTCTAACGCTAGGTATCCTTTCAAGTCTTCAGTTCTTTACAGGTACCTCTGCAACAACCGCTGATCAGAGGTTTATCTATAATAATTTGACGGGTGGATTGTTCTTTGATGTTGATGGTAATGGTACTGCTACACAACAGCAGATTGCTAGCCTAACTCCTCTTCCTCTTCCTCCAATCCTGACATCCAGTAATATCCTAGTAATTGCTTAACTAATGATGCTATCCTGAGTCTGCTGTTGCAAAGCAAAGCGAGAGTAGCCCCAGTGTCGGGAAATGGGCGGTTTAACAAATTTTGAGGGTTTAAGTCCCCTACTTCTATAAGCAGCGCGTTTAGTGTCGGGTCTAAAGCCCCGACAGCGAACATAACAATCGCTTCTTCTAGACGTTGGCGTAAGTCTGGTAAGGAAGTCAGTAATTGTCATTTGTCATTTGTCATTTGTCATTGGTAAAGGTTTTAAGTATATTTATGTTTCGTGATGCTGTAATTAGAATCTCATGATGCAAATCATTGCCCGCAGCACGTTACGAAAGTTCTGGGAAGCATATCCCGATGCCGAACAGCCATTAAAGGCTTGGTTTGATGAAGCATCTCGTGCAGAATGGGATAGTCCGGCAAATATCAAAACCATTTATCGCAATGCCAGTATTATTGCTAATAACCGTGTTGTTTTTAATATAAAAGGCAATGATTACCGCTTAATTGTTCACGTTCGTTATAATATCGGAATTATTTTTATTCGTTTTATCGGAACCCATAAAGAATACGATAACGTAGATGCAACAAGTATTTGAGGCAGTCATATCTATGCTTGAACACCGTCCAATCCGTACCGAAGCTGATTATCGTGCTGCACTTGCTGAAATTGAAAAATTGTTTGATGCGGAACTAAACACACCAGAGTCCGACTGTTTAGAAGTTTTAACTACGCTTGTGGAAGCATACGAGCAAAGGCATTACCCAATCGAAGCACCAGATCCTATCGAAGCAATCTTATACTATCTCGAATCCCGTGGGTTATCTGTAGATGAATTAGGTTCTGTTATTGGCAGTAAAGCAGAAATTGCCGACATTTTGCATCGCAAGCAAGCGTTAACGTTGGAGATGATTCGGGGTTTGCATAAACAATTAGGGATTCCGGCACAGATTTTGATTCAACCATACCCTTTGATGCAAAATTCAGCTTGATGGTGATTTAACCTTGCATTAAAATTCCTACTAAAATCTGCATTAAGATTTCTAAATCAGTTGGCACTCGATACAACATTAAATCTTGACTTACTTTTTGTGCTTGACGATCAAAACTACCAAACTGCCAAATATCCCCAGTAGTTACAGCACCATACAAGATTGGCTCATCTGATTCTACCCACGTATCTAAGGCAATCAATTCCGTTGCTAGCTGGGTAAATCCTCGTGTTAAGTCTGCCTGTTTTGCTTCTACCACCAAAATATTGTGTTTTGACTGAAGATAGTAATCTAAGTCGCCTCTGAGATACTGGTTAACCTCAATGGAGTACTCAATATTAACTATTGCTTTTGTAATGTGGGCTACTTCTAATAAAATGGGTGCGATTAATACCTCACGTCTAGCTGCTTCACTCGTTAGACTAACACAAGCGATCGCTTCTTCTAGGCGTTGGCGTAAGTCTGGTAAGCGAGTCAGTAATTCTGAAGCAGCAACAGGTAAATTAATTGTTGCTTTAGTTAAAGTTACTCCTAATTCCCGCAAAATATCGGCGGGAGCAAATTTCATTAGGAAATAGCTGCGGAATGTGTAGAATTCATTCGGTTTAAGTATTGGGGGACGGTGACGTTCATTCATGGGAACTTCCGTAAATAACCAAACGATATGAGTTTGCAACAATACATTCTTGATTCTATTTCCTCAAAACCTGGGAATTATTTTTAGCTGTTTGGTTGTTCCTGTTCTAAAATCCTCTCAATATTTCTCCCAGCATAGAGAACCCGCAAAATTTGGATATTTTAGTCTTGTTCAAAGTAAAAAACTAGATACTTTTGAAAACCCTTGATAGCCCACTTACATAACTATGTGCGTTTTTGATGCCACCATTCATCATTTACTTCGATAGCTTCTCCACTTTCCAGTCCGGCAATTAAAAGTGACTCTAAATGTTCTTTATCCTTACGTTTTTGGTCTTGATGGATTAACTCTTGAAGGTACTCACTTACGGAATTGTAACCACCTTTGGTCACTTGTTCCTCAACAAAGGCTTTCATTGAATCGGTCAAAGAAATATTTATGCTGCTCATAGGGATACATACTTATCGTACCAAGGTTTAATCTTGTTAATATTCTAGCCCTATGAAGTGAGAGTAAGATATGGGGAGAGGGCAAGGCGAGAGAAAATCAGACTTCGAGCTTTGAACTTGGAAGTTCGAGCTTGGAACTCGGAACGCCGAGCTTGGAACTCGGAACGCCGAGCTTGGAACTCGGAACGTCGAGCTTGGAACTTGGAACGCCGAGCTTGGAACTTGGAACGTCGAGCTTGGAACTCGGAACGCCGAGCTTGGAACTCGGAACGCCGAGCTTGGAACTCGGAACGTCGAGTTTAAAAATGAAATCCACCCGTTCTGAGTCGAAAAGGTGGAGTTAAAAAGTTGGAGAGTTGGTAAATTCTCCTCACAAATGACAACTAACTAAATACGCGACTTGACAAATTTCTCTAATCTATCCATTCCTTTTTCAATCGTCGCCATATCTGTAGCGTAGGAAAGGCGAATGTTGTCATCAGCGCCAAAAGCAATTCCGGGAATGACTGCAACTTGATGTTGTTCGAGCAAAGCGTCACAAAATTCTAGGGATTTTAGATTAGTTTTGCTGATATCAGGGAACAGATAAAAAGCGCCATCTGGTTTTGCGGTACTCAATCCGGGAATAGCGTTGAGTCTGTCTAACATTACGTGTCGGCGTTTGGCGAAGGCTTGGCGCATTTCTTCAACACAATCTTGCGAACTTTGTAGCGCAGCGATCGCACCATATTGGGCAAAGGTACACACGTTAGATGTACTATGTCCTTGGATGGTACTCGCTGCTTTAATGATTTCCACTGGCCCCGCTAAATAACCAAGTCTCCACCCAGTCATTGAATAAGCTTTCGCAAACCCACTACTAATCAAAGTGCGGTCAAAAATTTCCTTCCCAAGAGAACCGATGCTGATATGTTCTGCACCGTCGTAGAGAATCTTTTCGTAAATCTCATCAGAGACGACAAAGATATCTGCATCAATTACTACCTGCGCCAGTGCTTTAATTTCATCTGGCGTGTAAACCATTCCTGTAGGATTAGATGGCGAGTTGAGGATAAATAACTTCGTCTTCGGCGTGATTGCTTTACGCAGTTGTTCGGGAGTAATTTTATAGCCCGTGGTTGCATCTGTAGACACAATTACCGGAACTCCACTAACTAAAGTCACCATTTCGGGATAACTTAGCCAGTAGGGTGCAGGGATAATTACCTCATCACCTGGATCAATCAGCGCCACCATTAAATTGTACAGAGAATGCTTACCGCCATTAGTGACGATCACATTTTCCGATTTATAATCAAGACCGTTATCAATTTTAAGCTTACGGGCGATCGCTTCCCTTAACTTTGGTTCTCCGGCGGCGGCACCGTATTTGGTTTTGCCTTCATCCAAAGCCTTTACTGCTGCGGCTTTAATGTGCGCCGGGGTATCAAAATCTGGTTCTCCAGCGCTAAAACTACAAACGTCTATTCCTTCAGCCTTCAGTGCCTTAGCCTTGGCTGCGATCGCTAAGGTTAATGAAGGTGTTACCTGACTTACTCTTGCTGCCAGCTTCATTCTTACTTTTTTTTGGCAAATCTTTCACTTATCTAAGGATATCCCAGAATCTCTACCGAAATTTGACTTTTCAGAATTCCTTAGCTGGTACGCACCCTACATACATTTAGATTTTTTCAGAAATAAAATCGGATTGCTATAGTCAGGAGTCTTTGATGAGTATTTATATTATTCGACCCTAAACAACATCACTAGCGCGATCGCTAAAACTTGGATTTAGAAAATTTACACCGGAAAGTCGTGAGGCGCAAGTTGTAGAAGTTGTAAATTTTTGGTAAGAAGATCCAGTGCAGGTGTGGAAATAGAAAGCAGGAGAGCAAGAAATAATTTCCTCTCCTGCTTTAAAAAATCGACTTTGTTACGAATTATCCACTTTGATAATTTTGGCAGTTAAGAGATCGTAGCTTTCATTAAAGACACACCGATGTTATCAAATGTAGGTGTAGACCAGCGATCAACTACTTTGCCTATAACTGACATTTCTTGAACCAAGCGGTCAAATTTCTCAGGGGTGAGAGACTGGGGGCCATCGGATAAAGCCTTAGCTGGATTGGGGTGAACTTCAATCATTAAGGCATCTGTACCAGCTGCGATCGCAGCCATTGCCATAGATGGAACATATTCAGACCTACCCGTACCATGACTAGGATCAATCATAATTGGTAAATGGGTAAGCGATCGCAACACCGGAAGCACCGATAAATCTAAGGTATTGCGGGCATATTTCCCATCAAAGGTTCTAATTCCCCGCTCACAAAGAATCACATTGGGATTTCCTGATGCCAAAATATATTCTGCCGCCATCAACCACTCGTCAATTGTTGCAGACATCCCGCGCTTCAGCAGCACTGGTTTATCTTGAGCGCCGACCTTTTTGAGCAAGGAGAAGTTGTGCATATTCCTAGCTCCGATTTGGATCACGTCAGCTATTCTTGCCACTGCTGATAAATCGGCAGCATCCATGAGTTCTGTGATGATACCCAAACCAGTAGCTTCACGCGCTGCTGCTAACAAATCTAAAGCGCTTTCACCATAACCTTGAAACGCATAAGGTGAAGTGCGGGGTTTGTAAGCTCCGCCCCGGAGAAACTTTGCTCCTGCTGCCTTGACTCGCTTTGCTGTCTCGACAATCATCGCTTCACTTTCAACGGAACAAGGCCCGGCTACTATTACGATGGGATGATGCTCTCCGAAATAAACACGACCGTTAGGCGTGGGTACAACGACTTCGCTAGCTTCTCCATGTCGGAATTCTCGACTAACCCGTTTGAAAGGTTGTTGCACTCGTAATACTTGCTCAATCCAAGGGCTGAACTCCTGTACCTGCAATTTATCGATGCTAGAAGTATCACCAATCATCCCCAGCACAACTTTATGAGTGCCAATGCTTTTTTCTACAGTGACTCCCCAAGTGTCATTTAGTTCTTGGCTGATGCGAGTGATTTCTTCAACAGGTGTACCGGTCTTAAGTATGATAATCATCTATTTTTCCTTCGTTTAGTTCCTGGGTGTAATCAACTTAAAATGAAACCTAGTCTAAAAGCCGCTTTGACACATTCCCTCGTTCCCAGCCTCAGGCTGGGAATGCCATCCTTGAGGCTCCGCCTCGTTTATTTAATTAGCGGCAGCAGCCCAATGAAGTGCATTTCCAAGTTGCACCTGGAAACGAGAGGTTTAAATAACTTAGTGGCTCTTAGGAATTAGCGCAAAAATTCCGCAAGTTGTTCTAATTTCGTCCAAGCAGCGCCGCTTTGCAGAATTTCCTTAGCAAGGGCAATACCTTTGACACAACCTGCTAAAACATCAGTTTCGCCATCAATAGCTTCACCAACTTGCAGTGCTAGCGCTGTATTTAAAGCGACTACATCCTGCTGTGCTTGAGTACCTTTACCTTGGAGAACTGCCTTTAAGATTTCGGCATTTTCTTGGACATCTCCACCGCGCAACGCCGCAGTTGGTGCAAAATCCAGACCAAGTTCTTGGGGATTGAGCGTTAGACAACGGACTTTTTTGTTTTGGAGTACAGCCAAGTCAGTGACATCAGCCAAACCAGCTTCATCTAACCGTTCGCGTCCGTGGAGGGCGATCGCTTGCTGACATCCCAATTGAGATAAAGCTTGAACAATCTCTTCTAGTAAAAGCGGATCATTGACACCAATAATCTGCCCTGTCGGCCGCATGGGATTTACTAGCGGGCCGAGCAAGTTAAAAACAGTCCGCACTTTCAAAGTTTTCCGCAAAGTGGCGACTGCCTTTAGTGCAGGATGCCAGCCGGGAGCAAACAAAAAGGTGATTCCAACTTCACCCACTGCGCCTTGGACTTTCTCAGGAGTGGCGTTGAGATTTATACCCAAAGCTTCCAACACATCAGCCGAACCAGTCTTGCTAGATGCGGAACGATTGCCATGCTTGGCAACTTTTACCCCTGCGGCTGCGGCAACAAAGGCCACAGAAGTAGAGATATTAAAGGTTGAAGCTCCATCTCCACCAGTTCCACAAGTATCTATTAGGGGAGTGGGGAATGGGGAGTAGGGAGTAGGGGAAGAAGATTGGGATTGTAGGACGCTGGCCATGCCGACTAATTCTTCGGCAGATACGCCTTTAGCTTGAATTGCAGCTAAAATCGCTCCTGATAGTACGTCGGGAATGGCATCTGTGAGCCAACCCTGCATCAAATCCGCAGCTTGGGAAACCGTCAACGATTGCCGATCAAACAACTGTTGCAATAAAGCTGGCCAGTTGGAGAATTCAGAAGTGACGGGGATGTTGTCGGTTAAGGTTTTAGTTACAGCTATCATGTTTGTTAACAGGAGAAATTAAGGAATTAAGACTTTGGCGACGGTTTGCACATCCTTGTCACCTCTGCCTGAGCAGTTGATGACGATGCGGGGACTGCCTTCTAACTGAGGACAAAGGGTTTCTAGATAAGCGATCGCATGAGCAGTTTCTAAGGCGGGAATAATCCCTTCTAGTTGCGAAAGTCTTTGAAACGCATCTAATGCTTGCTGATCAGTGACGCTGTAATACTCAGCGCGACCAAGATCCTTTAAATAACTATGCTCAGGCCCAACGCCGGGATAGTCCAGTCCGGCACTAATTGAATGGGCTTCGATGACTTGACCATCATCATCTTGCAGTAAATAGCTCATCGCACCATGCAACACACCTACTCTTCCTTTTGTCAAGGTAGCTGCGTGCTTTTCTGTATTTACACCTTCACCCGCCGCCTCTACTCCAATTAAGCGGACTGAAGATTCATCCATAAACTCATGGAACAAGCCGATGGCATTGGAACCTCCACCCACGCAAGCCAGTAGAATATCGGGTAATCCTCCCCATTTCTCTTGACACTGAGCGCGACTTTCTACACCAATTACAGCATGGAAATCACGCACGATCATCGGGTAGGGATGGGGGCCTGCAACAGAACCCAGGATGTAATGAGTTGTTTCTACATTCGTTACCCAATCCCGAATTGCTTCCGAAGTTGCATCCTTGAGTGTTCCGGTACCTGCTTCTACTGGACGCACTTCTGCACCCATCAACTTCATGCGGAACACGTTCAGGGATTGGCGTCCCATATCGTGGACACCCATGTAAATCACACATTTCAAACCAAACCGCGCGCATACAGTTGCAGTCGCTACGCCATGTTGACCTGCACCCGTCTCTGCAATAACCCGTTGCTTGCCCATGCGCTTGGCTAGCAACACCTGAGCTAGAGCATTGTTGATTTTGTGAGCGCCTGTATGATTTAAATCTTCACGCTTTAAGTAGATTTGCACCCCTGTGCCATCTGGTCTAGCGTAGTTTTTTGTGAGGCGTTCAGCAAAATATAATGGGCTGGGTCGTCCCACATAGTCACGCATTAAGTTTTGCAGTTCCGCTTGGAAACTCGGCTCATCACGATATTGATGATATGCTGCTTCCAATTCAGTTAATGCAGGCATTAAGGTTTCGGGGACGTATTTACCGCCGAACTTGCCAAATCTGCCTAAAGAATCAGGTTGTCGAATTGCAGTCTTGATGTCTTGTATGCTTACCACAGTTGAAAATCCTTTAACATTTAAGTATTTTTTACTCGCGTTCTAACTTTTTAGAACTTATTCCACAGATGAAATTCTCTTGGCGTTTCCTTTTTAAAGGTTTTGTAGGTATAACCCAGTTTTGTGTGATTCAAAACGTCTAGAGGTCGCACCAAATCCTTAGAGTCAATATTTGGTAAAAGGGATAGTAAATTTCCCAACGCCGTAGCTTTCGGGGTAGACATACCGCCATCCCAAGGCCACATCAGGTCTTTAAGATTGTGTCCATAAGGCTGACCATTAGCAGGATAAAAATCGCTACCTTGATGACCGTTGTCTTGCCATTCAGCCCAGAGGCGATCTGCGTTTGCATGATGCAACCAAAATACTGGGTCATAGGGCGAACTTGGGATATTGCTCATAGTACCCAGACTCTTAAACTTTATGGGTGTCGTACTTGCATCTATCTGTACCCCACCAACTAAACCATGAATGTAGTTGTGTAGGAATCCTCCTGGGGTAACTTTACCCTGCTCATCTACAGAGATAAATCCTTCCAAAGCAGGGCGAAATAGAGAATAGTTATTAAGACGAAGGGCACGCTCAATATCTTTTTTGGGCAGAGGGTAATCACTGGCAGGAGGTAATCTTAGAAAGCGTACAAGTGATGTACCTAATGATGTTTCGGTATCTGGGTCGATGTTTAATGCTGGATTCATCACCCAGCCATTAGCAGCAGAAAAAGCCCCAGACTGTACAGCGCCGCCTGTAAAAGTTCCCTGATTTGGAATTTTAATGGTTACTCCTTGACCGTTAGAACCAAGAAAGTCATCGTTAAAAATTACATCAAGTGCTTTAGCGTCAGTCCAATCCCAGTATGGCAGACTAACAGTTGGGTCTACTGCTTGCAGAGCTTGTTCAAATCTGCGGATATATTCTCGATGCCAAGGGAAAAATGCGGCATTTTCATGAGCAAGTTCCTGAACTGAACCATCGGAATGCCCTTTATGGTTATGAATCAAGCGTGTTGCCCCTATATGTATGGCAACGAATTGGTCGTAAATACTAAGCTTGCTACCTGCGGGAATTACAGTTTTTAAGGTTTTGATCGCCTTGACAAAGGCTGTTTTCTCTGGTGGTGTCAGCTCGGTTACGTTCTTTCTTACAGCTAAGTGAGCCTGTTGTCTTAGAACATGATCCCAATGGTATTTGTATTGTCCGTGGTCAACGGGCTTATGGGCGAAGACTGTAAGCGCGCAGGCGCTAACTAGAAGTAGGCTATAAATAAATATTCTGACGGATTTCAGCAGGACTTTCATTATCTTAATCGAAGCAGGGGGCAGGGGTAAGCAAGTTCGTAGTAAGGACTTTAGTCCTTATTTTCTAAGCACTAAAGTGCTTACTACAAACGCTCAAAACTAGCTTGACAAAGTACTAAGTCTGCGGATAAATTTATCTCACCTCTTGGAGAGATGGACTTTCGCGCCGACTTTCTGTGATGGCTGATTTCAGTTCCCGACAAAATTGTTCTACAGCTTGCAATCCTTCAGTTGGGCTGCCTTCAGCTAACCGTTTAACAAAGGCACTACCAACAATCACCGCATCTGCACCCCATTCTTTTACTTGGTGTGCTTGTTCTGGATCTGAGATGCCAAAACCAACGCCAATAGGTTTATCGGTGACGCTTCGCAAGTCTGTAATTAAATGCTTTACGCGGTCTTGGATTTGAGCGCGGATACCTGTAACGCCTGTAACGCTCACCAGGTAGATAAAACCTTGAGATTTACGAGCGATCGCTTCAATTCTATCTCTAGAACTGGTGGGAGCTACGAGTAAAATGACCTCAATTCCGAAAGATGCAGCAGTCTGGATTAATTCTTCTGACTCTTCTAAGGGTAAGTCTGGTACTACCAATCCTTTCACCCCAGCAGTGGCAATTTCTCCCAAAAATGGTTTGATACCCCGGTACAAAATGGGATTGTAGTAAGTAAATAGAATGACTGGCGCTTTCAGGCTAGGACTCACTGTGTGCAACATCTCTAGCACTTGCTCTAATTTAGTGCCTTTTTGTAAAGCGCGGGTTGCTGCTGCTTGAATCACAGGCCCATCTGCCAAAGGATCGGAGTAGGGAACGCCCAACTCGATGAAGTCAGCACCATTGCGATCTAAAATGCGTAAAGCCTCGGCAGTGGTTTCTAAGTCAGGATCGCCGGCTGTGATAAAGGGGATTAAAGCACACTGTTGGCGATCGCGTAAAGTTTGAAAGTAAGCGGAGATAGAAGTCATTCTGAAAAATAGTTAATGATTAGTTAATCGTTCTGGAATAATCAACAATTCGCAATTAGCGATACTCACGCTATATTTTTTGTCATCGAGTCTTTGATACTCGTGAACGAGTCTTTGATACTCGTGAGCGAGTCTTTGATACTCGTGAACGAGTCTTTGATACTCGTGAACGAGTCTTTGATACTCATGAACGAGTCTTTGATACTCATGAACGAGTCTTTGATACTCGTGAACGAGTCTTTTATACTCGTGAGCGAGTATTTTATCTCCGTGAACGAGTCTTTTATACTCGTGAGCGAGTATTTTATCTCCGTCAACGAGTCTTTTATACTCATCAACGAGTATCAGAGCTTCATTTTTTAAGCTCCCTTCAGGACTCAGCCTTTAAAAGACTACGCACAGCTTGTTCTACATCGCTTTGTTTAATTAAAGACTCTCCAATCAAAACTGCACGGGCACCAGCCTGAGCGACAAGAGATAAATCAGCAGGTGTATACAGTCCAGACTCACTGACGACGGTGATATCTAAGCTTTGCAAATATTGCTGTCGCTGTGTTAAAAGTTGCTGTGTTGTTTTTAAATCAAGGGTAAAATCTTCTAAATTGCGATTGTTGATTCCTAATAAACGTAAGTCGTCAAGCTTTAGCACTCGATCCAGTTCAGCCAAAGTATGGACTTCTACCAGTGCATTCATGCCCAAATCATGAATCAATCGCAAAAAATCTTGGAGTTCTTGGTCTGATAAAATAGCAGCAATCAACAAGACTGCATCTGCACCCGATGTCCGTGCTAAATATATTTGATAGGGGTCAATGATAAACTCCTTGCACAGTAGAGGTAATGCAACCTGCGATCGCACACGACGCAGATTATCAAAACTACCCTGAAAAAACTTTTGGTCAGTCAGCACTGATAGACAAGCTGCACCACCTCTTTCATAGGCTTGAGCGATGGCTACTGGATCAAAATCTGCGCGGATAATCCCACGGCTTGGCGATGCTTTTTTAACCTCAGCAATTAAGCTGGGTTGGCTAGGATTTTCCTGCAAAGCAGTCAAGAAATTTCGCACAGATGGAGCCGTATTTAACTGTTGTCGCAAAGAAGCTAAAGGCAATTCTTGCTGCATTTGTGCAACTTCTTGCTTTTTATGCAACACAATGTCTTCAAGAATATGGCGAGGAGGGGCAACTGGGTTAATCATAATTTCTTAGGGGAAGTGGGGAGTAGGGAG
>NZ_WBKM01000081.1 GCF_015714725.1 Nostoc sp. WHI | reverse complement strand
CTCCCCACTCCCCCTTAATCATATGGATTGGCATCTTTTAGGACTGAGCTTCATTACAGTTTTTTTATCAGAATTGGGTGACAAAAGTCAGTTAGCGGCGATCGCACTTTCAGGACGTTGTAATTGTCCGCGTGCTGTCTTCTTTGGTGCAGCAGGTGCATTGCTGTTGACAAGCCTGTTAGGATCATTAGCAGGGGGAGCAGTAGCCGAATTATTACCTACACGCTTGTTAAAAGCGATCGCTGCTGTGGGATTTGCCATCCTCAGTGCACGCCTACTGTTATTTAACAATGAACCATCGGCGGATTCAGAACAAACCCCGTAAACGTCTTTAATTTTGAATTTTGAATTTTTATAAAGGTTCCCAACCAGTTCCTTTGTAACCGTATTGAAAAATTTCTGGATGCAAAATTTCTGCCAAAATTTCTAGAGAATCTACCAGTCGCGGCCCTGGACGATTAAAGTAAGAATTGCCATCAGTGATGTAGACTCTGCCAGCTTGGGTAGCGTGCAGTTTTTCCCACTCTGGAAGTTGAGTTAACAAATTGGCTTCTTGGCGAGTGCGATTTAAATCAAAGCCGCAAGGCATAAAAATAATGATATCTGGATTACTTGCTATTAATGTTTCCCACGGTAAACGAGGAGAAGGCTGACCTGTGACACTAAATAGTGTCTGTCCTCCTGCTAAGTTAACTAATTCAGGAATCCAATTTGCAGCGACCATCAAAGGATCAGTCCACTCAATGCAGGTGACACTGGGAAGTTCATCTAAAGAAAGTCCTTGAATTCTTTGCTGACAAATTTTGACGCGAGCCTCTAAATTTTCTAGAACTTTAACCGAGTCTACCCCAAAGATTTTGCCTACTCGGTCAATATCAGCCCAAACATCTTGGAGAACATTGGGTTGTAAAGAAATAATCTGAGGTTGACTGTGGATGAGTGTGGCAACTGCCTTTTCAACTTCGTCTAAGCTGACAGCACAAACATCGCACTGGTCTTGAGTAAGAATGTGGGTAGGCTGCAATTGCTCTAAAACATCTGTTTTGATTTGATAAATACTAAGAGCAGATTGCAATAAATTATTTACCTCATCGTGAATTTCGCTGCTGGAGGCATTGGAGTTTAAGCGGGCTTGGGTACAAATGGGGCGATTTTGAATTTCTGGCGGGTAGTCACATTCATGCGATCGCCCCACAATAGCATCAACCAACCCTAATACCGCTAAAATTTCTGTTCCACCGGGAATCAAGGAAACAATTCTTACATCACTATCCGTCATTGCTCCATCTCCACAACATTTGTTATTACCTTAATTCTTGCAAAATTTAAGCCATTAAGTATCTTTCTGTAGGGGAATTAAAGGGTATTCTGGCAGTCATACCATTTCATGAAAGTCATGATAAGTAGATGAACAAAAATGTTTACAGTCATTGTGTTCGCCCTTAGCGTTCCCGTTCGCGTAGCGTCTCCGTCAGGAGAAGGGTACGGAGCAAAGCAATCCTAATAAAGTTCAGAATACTAAATTTTAACTTTATCTTAACCTGAACATAGCTAAAACCAATTAAAATACCTGTGCCAGGTAACTTTTCAAGATATAGCAATCCAATTTGATTTTTGAACTTATCTGCGTAGGCAGGCAAGAGGTAAAGCGAAAGAATGCTCTTTAAGTTGTACGAAATTTTTTCAAAAATCAAATCATAGTCCCATACTGTACTATTTGATAGTACAATTATTTTAAATGCTAATTCTCACCTGGCAAAAATTCCTGGCATAAAGTGATAGAAATGATTAGCAAAATTTAATTTGGAACTCATTATCTAGAATCATGAAATTTGATTAGAAAAAATATCCTTTCTGGTTATGAAAAACCTTATGAAGTAATTGTAGTTATACAAAGACGGTTCTACTTTTTCCGTAGAACTGCAAATCAAAATTATTTCTTCTTGAGGGCAACTTATGCAGGTGGTGGCAGCTAGAGATATTACAGAGCACAACCAGACCCCAGAGGCTTTACAAATCAGAGAAAGTTGTCGGCGAAAACAAAGCCAAATGCTGGTACAGCTGGCAAAGAGCAACACATTTCAGCAAGGTAATCTCAATGTTGCACTAAGGAAAATCACAGAAACTGCTGCTCGGACACTCTTAGTGGAGCGAGTTGGGGTGTGGTTATATAATGAAGAACGTTCAAAAATTGAATGCATCGATTTATATGATGTAAGCACCAAGGGGCACACCTTTGGTAACTCGCTTTTAAAAACAAATTATCCTGCTTATTTCCAGGCTTTAGAAGAGGAACGTAGCATTGCTGCACATGATGCCAGAAACGATATAAGAACCCAAGAATTATCTGAGCCTTATTTTTCTGTTTTGGGCATCACATCCCTGCTTGATGCACCGATTTGGCTAGAGGGTCGTCTGGCAGGCGTAGTATGTCACGAACAGGTAGGCGAAGGTCGCCAGTGGACTTTGGAAGAAGAGAATTTTGCCGGCTCGATAGCAGATTTCGTGACGCTAGCCATAGAAGCGAGCCAGCGAAACACTGTACAGAAAGCACTGCGACAGAGTGAAGCGCAATTCCGGGCGATTTTTGAGCGCTCCTCTATCGGTATTGTACTTATAGATATGAAAGCGCAGATAGTTGATATCAATCCGGCACTGGGCGAGATTTTAGGATACAGCCGAGAAGAGCTATACAGTAAGAGCTTTACAGATTACATTTCTATCCAAAGGGGGGATTTAAAACTTTACAAACAACTGGTGTCAGGAATTCGCACAGACTCAAGGAGAACTTCCAGGGTTGGCTTCCAGCCCTTTGAACATCAAGAGCAGCTTATCGAAAGACATCGCCTTGAGATGGAAAGACGCTGTTTGCATCAAGATGGTAGGTTAGTTTGGACTCAGATATCTGTTTCTGTAATACCAGGCAGCAATGGTGAACCTGAGTTTTTTCTAGCGATGATTGAGGACATTACTGAACGCAAGCAAACAGAGTTGAAACTGCGTGCCTCTCAAGAAGCAGCAGAAACTGCTAGTCGGGCAAAAAGTGAATTTCTAGCAACCATGAGCCATGAGTTGCGGACGCCTCTTAATACAATTATGGGCTTATCGCAGTTGCTGCAACAAGAAATCGTTGGCGCTCTGAATGAAAAGCAGAACGAATATATGAGTTGTATATATAATAGTAGTGAGCATCTACTGGTATTAATTAACGATATCCTTGACTTATCTAAGGTAGAAGCAGGCAAAGAAGAACTGTTGCTGTCACCTTTGCCAGTGTCAGATTTATGTAATTATGTCATATCGACAGTGCGCGATCGCGCCTTAGAAAAAGGATTGCAACTCATCCATGAAATTGACCTAGAAGCGGATATTTGCATTGCTGATGAGCGGCGCGTTAAGCAAATGCTGCTTAACTTGCTTACCAATGCGATTAAATTCACCCCCGCCGGTCAAGTATCGCTGGTAGTGAAAAAAGTATCACAAGGGATAACGTTTACAGTTTCAGATACTGGAATTGGTATTGACTCAAGTCAGTTTAAACTTCTATTTGAACCGTTTAAACAGCTTGACAGTCAGTTAAATCGGCAGTATGAGGGCACAGGTTTGGGTTTAGCTTTAACACGCAAATTAGCGTGTTTGCACGGTGGAGATGTTACCCTGACATCGACTTTGGGAAAAGGTAGTCAGTTCACTCTGTTTCTACCAAATCCAACACATCCAAAAGAGGAGGAAAGAAGCACAGAAAATAATCATTCTTTCTCCCCATCCTTTTCTATTCCTAAAATTAAACGCATTTTGCTTGTGGGAGAAGAGGAAAACACTGTCATACTGCTGCAAGATTATCTTCAAGCAATTGGCTACCAAGTCACGTGGATAGACAACAGAAATGACTTTTTAAATCAGGTGCAAAATCTACAGCCAGATTTAATTTTTTTGGATTTCCAGTTAGTAAGTGATGCTAGCACATTTCATTTGCTAAATATTCTTAGACATGAGCCTGATTATAAAGATTTGCCAATTGTAATGATGACCTCTAGCGAACCTTTAGAAGAGGAAATTACCAAGCTGCCAGGTAGTGTTAATGACTACCTCATCAAGCCAATTCAGGTAGTCCAATTAGAGTCCATATTGATGCGATATTTGAATCACAGCGATTTTCAGATGAACGGAACACCCATTTAGAACTGAGCGATCGCACTCATATTTTTAGTCACGAAAAGGTATTGTAGAATGATACAATGAGAATATTCAACAAACAATTAGACTAGATGAATTAGCCCGTAGTCTATACCCAGAGGCTTTTACAGAAATTCAACATTGCCATTTGTAAATTTTTCAAAGACTCATTAGATGTTGAACTGGATCGGGAAAATGATGCGCTTTTCCAACAGTTCCCCGGTCAGGTCAAACGACTGTGGGATGGAGCGATCGCTTACTTATGTTACAATTAGATAGTTTATTTTATAAATGATTAACTATGACAACAGAAATATTAAAATCTGTTGAACCTACCCTTTACGAGGAAGATTATTATTTATGGGTAGAAACAACACTTAAACAATTAGAAAACAAAGATATTGATAATTTAGATTGGCAACATTTAGCAGAAGAAATTGAAGCTTTGGGAATTGAACAAAGACGAAAAGTAGAAAGTTACTTAAAACAATTATTAATTCATCTTTTACTTTATCGTTATTGGCAAACTGAAAAAGAATATTGTCAAAAAGGCTGGCAGATAGAAATCACTAATTTCCGTGATGAGCTAGAATTTTCTTTTCGTTCAAAAACACTTTATAACTATTTTCTCAACTGCTTAGAGGCAGTTTATATTAAAGCCAGAAGACAAGCAATCCAAAAAACAGGTTTACCACCTGAGAGTTTCCCAGAAAAATGCCCTTTTACTCCTGAAGATATTTTCAATAGTGAGTACTTTCCAGAATAAAAGTAATAAAAGCGCGAGTCTATTTACCCGAAAATAGCTGTAAAATCAGTTTGCTAGGCTATTTAGCTAAATTGCAATTCTGGAGTTTTGTGACTCTGTGTTTACTCAGTTACCGACTATCAACGCCCTGAAACAGCCCACCAGTTCTGCTTGGGTTGAACAAGCGATCGCTAACTTAGATATCATCTTACTCGACCACTCGCACTGTGAACGCAAAGCAGCAGGCGTGGCCTTGAACTTGATGTTTCGCTACCCTTCCAATACTAAAATGGTACGGGAGCTAACTGCGATCGCCCGCGAAGAACTAGAACACTTTGAACTAGTTAACCAATGGTTAGAACACCGGAATATTCCCCTGGCTCCCCTACCACCTCCTCCCTACGGTGCGGGTTTAAAAGCTACTGTACGCTCCAAAGAACCTGAGCGATTTTTAGATTCCTTACTAGTCACTGGCTTAATTGAAGCTCGCTCTCACGAACGCCTGGGATTATTAGCTGCTCACTGTCCAGATCCAGAATTAGCAAAATTTTATCGTGGATTAATGGCATCCGAAGCGCGCCACTACGGTATATATTGGGTTTTAGCTGCTACTTACTTCGACAAAGAAATTGTCATGCAACGGCTTGATGAATTGGCAATTGTCGAAAGTGAGTTGCTGGCGACTTTACACCCAGAACCTAGAATTCACAGTTAGTAGACTAAGGCAACAGATATGAAGCTTCAGCTAACACACCTGAGACTCCTTGTCTCCAACTACAAAGATTCTTTTCTGTTCTACCGGGATCAGCTAAAATTTGATGTTGATTGGGGCGATGAAAATAGCGGATATGCTGAGTTTAATACCGGATATCTCAAGCTGGGTTTGTTCACAATGGAATTAATGGCCCAAGTAGTCCCAAGTGTCGAACAGCCTTCATATGTTGCCAATCGAGACAAAATTGTTTTGATTTTCGCAGTCGATAACGTGGATGAAGTCTATGATCAAGTCAAAGGCCATAATGCGATCGTTGTGACTCCACCACAAGATCGCCCAGATTGGGGAATCCGCACAGCTTATTTTCGCGATCCTGATGGCAATCTAATCGAAATCTACAACAATCTCGGAATTGTCAGTTAAAAGTTTGCTGCCAGCAACTATCCAAATCACTATAATAGGGGACATATTTGCAATATGTCCCCTACAAATTTTAGACAGTTCTAACCTTCCAAATCCCTTGGCTATTAGAGTTAGAATAATATTCAATTACAGTTCTAATCAAGCTAGCTTCGACTATTCAGGCTTACTGTCTAATGTAGATGCTGGCTTTTTCTTGAGAACTCTACTCAGCAAACCAACTACCAACAGTCCAGAAATTGCGCCAGGTTCAGGAATAGCAGTTGCCGTCAACTGGCCCCCAAGATCCAACCTACAGTCTGGGTATGTATCGCATACTTCTGGTGAAAGGTCATCCTTCAAGAATATCTTAGCTGTTGGCAATCCTTGATCGGCATTCAGATAAGTATAAAAATCTAACCCTGCTACATCTGTTGCAAAGTCAATTCCTAAATCAAAACCATTGGATGTGTCAAAGTTGTCAGATTGTAAAACAGTCTTTGTGACTGTATCAAAGTTGAAATTAAAAGTACTATCAGTTTGGGGAAAATCGTAGTTGAAATTTTGCAACACAGTTCCTTGTGGATCAAAGAAAGAAATGGCAAAATTAGTCAACTGATCTTTTGTGACAATGCTTCCCAGGAAACTATCGTCATAGCTGAACTGCCCTTTAGCTGAATAACCTTTATCTCCTAGCCAATCAAGCTCAAAAGAAGCAGCATCAGCGCTGGGAACGTGAATTAAAGTAGCCATAGAGCTGAAAGCGGCAACAGCTACAGTAGCTTTGATTTTGTTACAGATGCTTTTCATTTTCTTAATAACAGGAATAGATTCTGATGTTGTAGTTGTCAATAAAGTTTTTATCAGCATTGTAATACCATTTCTTTGTGGGAATGCGCCAAACTCTGTTTTATAAGAAAGCTTACACCAGAGATAAAATGAGACTTTTGGATTGGCACATCTTCATATTGAATTGGTTAAATAAATACTGATATTCCTTCAAAAGGTGAGAGCTAGAAAGTGAATTTATTTGCCTAATTAGGCACAACAAAAGAAAATGTAGCCTATATTTATTTAGCTCCTCCTTTTGCTAGATGCCTTATACTCTAGGCATTAAGATAACAATTGCTCTTGTTTGACCTGATTAAAGTCTAAAACACCTTTGGGCAGATTGTATCATTAGATTTGATCTAATTCTTACAGTTTATGGTTATTTTTTTGTCAGAAAAATAAAAAAATCTGATTTTTTTTGATAAATATTATATTTTGTTAGTTAAATGAGTCTTTAACTTCTCTTAACCATACATTGTGTTACTACCACCATATAATAATTGATTCATCAATAATCTGTAGAATTAATAATATTAATTAAACCAAGCATTACCTAAACTTAATCAAAATAGAATATTTTTTTATCAGCATTTGACGTAACCAAAACATTTTCATGACATTATCTCGTCGTAAATTCTTTGCGATCGCAGGCACGACTGCTGCTGGTACCTTGTTAGCCTCTCCTTTTGAAGGTCTTCTTGCTAGACAAGCCAATGGAAAAACTG
This sequence comes from Nostoc sp. WHI, assembly GCF_015714725.1. Taxonomy (GTDB): domain Bacteria; phylum Cyanobacteriota; class Cyanobacteriia; order Cyanobacteriales; family Nostocaceae; genus Nostoc. Next base: position 2,431 of record NZ_WBKM01000081.1, on the reverse strand, counting down.
TATTTGGTGGAGGTTATGGCCCGCTTGTGCCAGATCCAAAGGGCTTGTTAGATTTACCAGCTGGATTTCAGTATCGGACTTTCTCTCTAACAGGCGAACTCATGAACGATGGCACTCTAGTGCCGGGTGGCCATGATGGTATGGCAACTTTCCCTGGTCCCAGAAACACAGTAATTTTAGTTCGCAACCACGAACTTAGCCCTGATTCAGATACACAAGCCAAAGGGCTACCTACCTACGACCCATTTTGCAAAGGTGGTACGACGAACTTGGTTGTTGGGCCCGATCGCAAGCTAATCAAACACTTTACTACCCTAACCGGAACCTATCGTAACTGTGCAGGTGGCTCAACTCCTTGGGGTTCATGGATTAGTTGCGAAGAGAACAGCTCTACTCCAACTTCGGCTCCGTTAGGCGATCCAGATTATGTCTCGAAGTTCCACGGCTATAACTTTGAAGTTCCAGCTAGCACCACTACTATTGTGAAGCCTGAGCCTCTAATAGCTATGGGAAGATTTAACCATGAAGCTGTTGCCGTAGACCCCAAAACTGGGATTATCTATCAGACAGAAGACCGAGGAGATAGCCTCTTCTACCGTTTTATCCCGAAAGTGCCTGGTAAGTTAAAAGAAGGAGGCACTCTTCAAGCTTTAAAAATCAAAGATATCTATCAAGCACAAACAGCTGTTGGTTTCCCCAAGCGCAAACCACTGAAAGTTGAATGGGTGACGATTACTGATCCTAATCCCCTTGAAGATACTGTAAGAGAAGAAGGTTTTGCAAAAGGAGCAGCCCAGTTTACCCGTGGTGAAGGTATCTGGTATGGCAAGGGTGAATTTTACTTTTGCTGCACGAATGGTGGTGCTTTAGGGCTTGGTCAGGTCTGGCGCTACATTCCAGGTAAAGAGACAATTGAACTATTTGTCGAGTCTACATCTGCTGCCGAACTGGAGAATCCTGATAACATAGTTGTCTCACCTTATGGCGATCTCATCCTTTGTGAAGATGGAGATGATGAGCAATTCTTAGTAGGTGTTACTCCCAAGGGTGAACTTTATCAATTCGCGCGTAATGCTCTCAATGAAAACGAGTTCGCTGGTGCTTGCTTCTCACCTGATAGTAAGACTTTGTTTGTCAACATCCAAACTCCTGGTATTACTTTCGCAATCTGGGGCCCTTGGCGCAAGTCATAAGATCACGCTACTTACTACATTTATTGTTGTGATCACTTAGAATACTAAAAAAATAATCAACGGCAGAGGGTAAGGCAAGTGATATTTGCCTTACCCCCTTTTTCTTTTTTATACGAAAGTCTGGCTGAAAACCCTTGAGGAACAGGCGCAGTGCGCCGTATTCCGCACTTCTCCCAAGGGGAGACGCAAGCGCGAACAGGCAAGGGATGAAAGCCGACTGGAGGTGTTTACGCCTCAGTGATGTTCTGGTTTTTTGGTTCCGGTAAAGAATCTATCCATTCATCTACGAGACTGCTGATAGTCCTATCTATCTGCGTAGATAGTATTACCAATTTATAGTAGCGCTTGTCAGTTAGTCGAACATTTAATCTTTTATTCTTCATTACGTCCCCCATTGTCCTCACAAATATGTTACCATAAATATAATAGACAAAAACAAGGGGGTGATTAAGTTGTTAGTTCTAGAGTACAAAGTTAAAGCTAAAAAACTTCAATATTTAGCAATCGAAGAAGCTATCAAAACTACTCAATTCATGAGAAATAAATGTTTGAGGTATTGGATGGACGCACCGAGAGAAGCGAAAATTGATAGGTTTGCGCTCAACAAGTATTCAACGGAACTACGCAACGAATTTAAATTTGTGGCTAACCTAAATTCAATGGCGGTGCAATCATCAGCCGAAAGAGCATGGTTAGCGATATCAAGATTTTACGATAATTGCAAAAAGAAAGTATCAGGCAAAAAGGGCTATCCAAGATTTCAGCGTGATAACCGCTCGGTTGAGTACAAAACATCAGGCTGGAAATTAAACCCAACCAAACGCCGTATTACTATTACCGACAAAAAAGGTATTGGTGAATTGAAATTGCTGGGTAAGTGGGATATTAAAACCTACCCTGTTAAGTCAATTAAGCGTGTTAGATTAGTTCGTCGCGCTGATGGATATTACTGTCAGTTTTGTATTGATGTTGAAGCTTCAGATATTCAACCATTGACAGGTAATGAAATTGGTTTGGATGTTGGAATTGAGAGTTTTTACACTGATTCTAACGGATATCAAGAATCCAACCCAAAGTTTTTGAGAAAGGCTGAAAAATCAGTCAAACACGCTCAAAGACGCATTTACAAAAAGAAAAAAGGTTCATTAGGAAGAAAGAAAACTAGAGGCATATTTGCCAGAAAGCACTTGCGAATAAGTAGGCAGCGGAATGAACACGCCAAGAGACTGGCGCGTAAC
>NZ_WBKM01000053.1 GCF_015714725.1 Nostoc sp. WHI | reverse complement strand
TTGAAGTACCCAAATATCGTGTTGAAGTACCCAAACATCGTGTTGAAGTACCCAAACATCGTGTTGAAGTACCCAAACATCGTGTTGAAGTACCCAAACATCGTGTTGAAGTACCCAAACATCGTGTTGAAGTACCCAAACATCGTATTGAAGTACCCAAACATCGTATTGAAGTACCCAAACATCGTATTGAAGTACCCAAACATCGTATTGAAGTACCCAAATATCGTATTGAAGTACCTAAATAAGTATCTATGCAGAATTAATAACATATCATAAGGTCATTGCGAGACTTGCGACGCGATCGCAAAGTCTTGCAATTGCTTCTTTACGAGACACTATAGCAATCCTGAATCACTCGCTTCCCGTATTGCCTGCGAGTGTATCCTTGCCACTGCCGCCCACTAGGATATCATTGCCAGCGCCGCCAATCAGAGTATCGTTGCCAGCACCACCATTGAGCGTATCATTGCATAAATGACGGAGAGAAAAGGGCTTGCCCTTTTCTCCCCCTTAAATGATTATCATTCTTTAAATCAACCCGTCTCTTCTTTTTTTGGAATAATTTATTCTTTGGAACTCCCTGAAAAGTGGGGCTGTTAAGGAATTTTGCAAGAACTCTATTAAACGATAATATCGCTTGCCACTAGTAGTGGTGATCCTTCAAGCTTAATCTCGAAATTAGCCGCTAGATTACTATCAGTGTTACCTTGGAAAATACCTCCAGAATAACGGATTTGACCTGCTGCGGTGAATGCGCGAGTCCCAATGTAAGTGAAAGCTTGGTCGCCTCCTATAGTAGTGTTAGCGTCTATGTTAGATATATCGATTCTGTCACCGGGTAAGTTACCGTTTCCAACAAAGTCTTTGATAATATCTCGTGACAAACCAGGTTTACTATCTGAAACTGAAAAATACTGGAAAATATCGTTGCCAGCACCCCCAGTGAGCTCATCAGTGCCAACATCCCCAATGAGTTTATCATTGCCACCATAGCCATAGAGAGTATCGTTGCCACCATTGCCATAGAGGGAATCTGTGCCATCCCTCCCAGCGAGCAAATCGTTACCACCAACGCCGCCGATGATATCGTCGCCTATAAGGACATTACCGTAAAAACCGCCAACGATGATATCGTTGCCAGCACCTCCGAAGATATTATAGTTACTAAAAAAATCTTGCCCAATGATAATGTCGTCACCGTCAAATCCGTTGATGGTAACCAGAGTAAAGTAACTATAGCCGAAAGAGCGATTGTAGTCAATCAAAGTGTCAGGGCCATTCGTATTTATTCAATCGACTGATTTTAAATCAGACCTGAAGTGCTTTTAAAATGGGAGAATATAAAGAATCATTGGGAGGAATAAATCGTCATGACTGTGATAGTTGCTAAGTGGACGATTGACGAATATCACCGCATGATTGATGCTGGCATTTTAAGCGATCGCAAAGTTGAACTACTCAATGGAGAAATTGTCGAAATGTCGCCAGAAGGAGAACCCCATGCTTATAGTAGTGGTGAAGCTGGGGACTATCTAGCAAAGTTATTGGCTGGACGCGCCAAAATTCGTCAAGCTAAACCAATTACCTTACCCAACGACTCGGAACCAGAACCAGATATTGCCATTGTCCAACCTTTAGGACGCGAGTATCGACAGCATCATCCCTATGCAGAAAATATTTTCTGGTTGATTGAGTACGCTAACTCTAGTTTAGAAAAAGATTTAGAGACAAAAAGCAAAATCTACGCGCAAGCAGGTATCTCAGAATATTGGATTGTTAATTTAAAAAAGTTAAACCTAGTGGTATTTCGAGAAATCTTAGATGGAGAGTACGCGACAAAATTAACATTAACTGCGGGAACTATTCAACCGATTGCATTCCCAGATGTTTCTGTTGCGGTGGAACAAATTATTAATAGTTAAGAGAATTTGCTTTTTATCTCTTTGAATTACAATCTTATGTATAAAAGTATAAATGTACCATTCTAGCTAATGCGTTAATTACCTGAGAATTGCTGATATCTTAACTAAAACCCATTGCATTATAGTTCTCACACCAATCATCCAACCAAGCTCATTAAGCTGATTCAGTTTTGTTCTCATGCCATCAAAAAAATATTATTCGTGAGTACTTTAGAGACATAATTAGCAATATTATTCACTGCCATAATCAGCCTTAGCTGAGTATAGCTTTGGTGGGGATATCCTGGAGGTTTGAGATGATTATCCCAATTTTAAATATGCGTCTATTCCGAGAAAAAGAATGGTTATTTAGCTTGCTTGTAATATCTCTAGTTCTATGGCTGATATTTTTGGGAAACTCTCCTTTACGAGATTGGGATGAAGGTACTATTGCACAGGTTGCCCGTGAAATTTGGCGCGCTCCACTTGGTTCAATGCATTGGCTTTATCCCACCTTGGGAGGTGAACCTTATCATAATAAGCCCCCCCTGATGCACTTGCTAATTGCTTGGACTTACTCTGTCGGAGGCGTGAATGAGTGGACAACACGTTTACCGGGTGCATTGTTAACTGCCTGGGGAGTGCCTTTGCTTTACTTGGTGGGATGTTTGCTTTTTAACCAAAGTTTACCAGCTCTATTTTCTGCTTTAGTTTACTTGACAATGTTGCCTGTGGTGCGTCATGGACGGTTAGCAATGTTAGATGGTACAACTATTACCTTTTTCTTGCTGTTGTTATTTTGTCTTTTGAAGGCGCGTCAAAATCGAAGATATGCTCTAGGTGTGGGATTTTGTCTAGGGTTAATCACTCTAACTAAAGGGATGATAGTTTTGCCGCTAGGGGCGATCGCTTGTTTATTCCTCATTGCAGATCGGCAGTTTGCTTTGTTAACAAGTCCCTATTTATTAGGGGGAATGTTTTTAGGAAATGCACCTGCGATCGCTTGGTTTGCTGCTCAATGGCAACATTATGGTGAAAATTTCTTCCAAGTGAATTTTCAAGCACAAACCTTTGATCGCCTTACACAAGTTGTTGAAGGTCATAGTGGCCCTCCCTGGTACTATTTAATAGACTTAATTAAGTATAGTTTTCCTTGGCTATTATTTTTACCAGGAGGTTTTTATCTAGCTTGGAAAAAACGTCATACTAGTTGGGGTAGCCTAATTCTTATTGGCACAATTGTTTATTTAGTAACTATCTCTTTGATGAGAACTAAACTCCCGTGGTATGTTATGCCTGTATATCCATTTTTAGCTTTGGCAATTGGTGCTAAACTTAGCGAAATTTGGCAGTATGGTCATTTTATGGTGCGGAGTTTGACAATATTTATAGCTATTATTGCTATTGCTGGTTTAGGAGGTTGTGTTTATTTTATTCTTGCAAATAAGGAGCCTATTCTAATAGTAATGAGCATTGTTTTGGCAATAAGTATGTCTACCGCAGCATGGCTAATTAAACAACGCGATCGCAACTTTATTCCAGTGTTATTTTCTGGGATGTATTTAGTTTTAGCACTGTTAATGAGTTCGCAATCATGGATTTGGGAATTAAATGAAGCTTTCCCGGTTAAACCAGTAGCGGACTTAATTCGGGCAAATGTTTCACCAGGAACACAAATCTATACTTCTTTTGCTTATGGGCGTCCTAGTTTAGACTTTTACAGCGATTGCAAAGTAATTCCTGCAACTGTGCCAATTTTACAAAAAATGTTATCTAATAAATCTTATTTGCTGTTAGACAATGTGGCTTTACAGCAAATCAATTTAACTGGTAGTAAAATTGAAGGAACAGCTAAAGGATTTACACTGATTTCACCATAAATTAAATAATTCTAGCAAAACAAGGCGTTGCATAAATGCGGGATGATTTTATGGATTTTCCTTTGCGCCTTTACGCCTTTGCGTGAGACATTCATCCCTTAATTCAGCAACGCCCAAAACAAAAGTTTAATACCTGTGATAGTGTTACGAGCCTTCGTTTGTTGTAACAGCAGACTGACTAGATTGAGCTAGATAGACACCTACCAAAATTACGGCAAAAGTCACCCAGTCAAATAAACCTACCTGTTCTGAAAAAATGAACCAAGCAAAGATAGAGGCTAGGACTGGATTGAAGAGAAGGGTAACGGCGACGACACCTGACGAGAGTTTGCTGAGGCTATAGGTTACAAGTCCTTGCCCCAATACTTGGCAGAAGAGAGCTTGAAAAATGATCAAAAACCACCCCATCCAAGAATAGGGAAACAATCTCTCTTCGATGAATGGAAGCAGGGGCAACAAAAATATTGTACTGACTCCACAACGCCAGAGCATTATGGTTGCGGTAGTAAATCGGGTTTGGAGTTGTTCTATTAGCAGCAAATAGGTGGCGATGAAAATCGCAGTCAAAAATGCTAGCGCATCACCAAGTATTTGGCTATTGGCAAATTGCATCTTATGAACCTCAAAAGCGATCGCTCCTAAAAGCGCCATGACCATACCAATAATAAATCTGTTATCGAAGCGCCGACCAAATAACAGATACCCAGCCGCAGCAACGAATAAGGGATTTAAATTAGACAGTAAAGCAACGTTAGCAACGCTAGTTTGACTCAGCGACCAAGCCCACAACAAAAGGGAGATGGTTGAAGCAGTTCCCATTGCCAACAACAGCCACACATCCAGTTTTGTAAAAGGCTTCTGTTCTATAAGTTGATGATCAGATTGTTGGCGGCGCAAAACATCAAGTCCGTTCCACAGCCCAAAGACAACTGCGGCGATCCAACTGCGATGAAATCCTACGGCATTTGCACCAATTTCTTGTTCGGACAATTTTGTCAGAGATGGTGCTAAAGATATGGGAATTAGAGCAAAAAATAATGAGATAGAGCCTAGTAAAGCAGGTGTTTTGGAGAACTGCTGCTTTAGTAATGACAGTTTGATCGTCATACTTTTAACGAAAGTATTAACAATAGTTTTGACTGATTCCTGGAACGGATAATTAATGGCAGTTTGGCTAGATATGGCTAAGTATAAACCGATTAAAACTACAGAAAAACCCACTAAATTTAAAAAACTTAACTTTTCAGAAAATATTACCAGAGCGAAAATGCCGCTAAATACTGGCTCTAACAAATGCACTAAGGATACAACCACAGAGGAAAACTTGGCAAGGCTATAGGTCAAAAGTCCATGTCCGAAAACTTGGCAAATCAGGGCTAGAGAAATGACCCAAAGCCACCCATTGACTGTAGAGGGAAAAAGCTGATCTTGAGTAAATAAAAGTATGGGGAAGATGACTAAAGCTGCGATCGCACAGATCCATAACTGAATTATTACCGAGGTAAATTTGGTTCGCAATTTTTCTACTAAAAGCAGGTATATGCCCAAAAAAATTGCCGAAATGAGCGCAGCTAAACCTCCTTGAACTTCGCCAGTGCCGATTTGCAATTGCTCAAATTCAATAGCGATCGCTCCCCCAAGGGCGATCACCATCCCAATCAGGAATTGGCGATCAAAACAGTGACGAAATAATAGCCACATTCCTAAGCTAGTAAATATGGGGGCGAGATTATGTAAAACACCAGAGATAGCGACGCTAGTTTGAGTCAACGACCAAGCCAAGAAGACCAAAGTGCCAGCCCAAGAGATCCCAGCACTTAGCAATAGGCACAGATCCTGGCTAGTGTAAGCCTGCTGTTCTACAGGTTTGTCTAAGGAAAATCGCTGCCGTATTGCTTTGTATCCATACCAGAGCAAGAATACTACACTACCAAGCCAAAAGCGATTAAATACAGTCGCATTGGGGCTGAGTTCAGTTTCGCTCAATCTCATGAAAATAGAACCAAAAGATATGGCACTTACACCTACCAATAATGAAGTAAGCGCTATCTTCGTTTGATTGGATACATTCATTAGGAAGGTTAAATTCAACTTCTTACAAATAAAAATTAACTAATGGAGCGGCGTGAATAATTCAATGTTTGTAGTAAGGACTTTAGTCCTAATTTGAGGGCTGAAGCCCTCACTACAAACTCATCTCAAGATTTTTACATTACTTAATCTACTTTGATTTATTCTCACCTACTTACTTAATGGATCAAACCCACTAACCAACCCAATGCTCTTGGGCAAATCCTACAGCTATTTTGGCTAGTAATGTCATAAAGACGCCCAAAATTAAATATCCCTGACGAGGATGGCGAGACAATAGCACACCAATGGCTATATTCAGAGGCACAATACCATAGGCGAGACGGCTCAAGGAAATGATACCTCCAGAGGCTAGCAGTAAACAAATCCCGCAAAAGCCATAGATAACTGTAACTGGTGTCAGTTGGGTGCGTAAGCGCCACAACACATAGCCACCGCCCAAAACCATCACCAGGTTGAGCAAGTTATTGATCCATTGCTCACTCGCCAGGATCAACAAAAATAAGATTAAAGCATAAAAGCCATAGACTAATTTCACAAAGTTAAAATGTTGACGGAAATGCCATAAAAGATAGGCACTGGCAACAACCACGCCAAATAACAAGAGATACCAAGGGTCTTGAATCCCGCCAGAGGAGTTTTGAACCCAACCATATTGCCAATTCTTTGTGCCAACTGCAATTTGCATAAGCATATTTAACCAACCCTGCCAATCAAACCCAAGAGTTGGTCGCCATCCCCGTTGTGCTTCGATAAAAGCTAAAGGGTTGCCAAAATAAATTGCACAATACAAACTGAACAAAAGTACACCAATAGCGGTAGTAAGACCAGCAATATAGGCAACGGGGGGTCTGCGTTCTTTCCAGGCTGCGATCGCCAACGCCGGAATTAGTGCCATACCTGTGGGACGTGTTGCTGTCGCCATTGCGCCCCAAAGGGCAGTCCAGCCATATTGTTTTTGATCAAAAGCCCGCAAAGTTGCCGTACTCAAAAACAAATACAACCCCTCTGTATAAATCACCCCCGTAAACATGGATGATGGATACCAGGAAACCACAGCAGTTACCCACTGCGCTGCACTGATGCCATAATCCGCTTTGATCCAAAAGTACAAACAGTAAAGTGCTGCGAAAAATCCCAGGTTGTTTACTAAGATGCCTGCTAATTCAAACGGCAAGCCCAGCTTCATTAAAAGCCAGATGTGTAAGGGAAAAAGGGGAAAAAAGGCGAGATTATGTTGCTTGCCGTCATTCACAAATTCATAGCCAGAAATAGCGATCGCCCGATAATGTGTACTATCCCAGGCATCAAAAACCCCCCAGCCAAAGTGGGGCAAAAATTCTTTTGCTGATAACGGTAGCTTTGGTGCAACCAGCAACATAGCTGTCCAGATGAATATTCGGCTGGCAAGCCATATTGCTGCTGGAAACAGGAAATCATTTTTCCATAAAACTTTTTTTATAACTATCTGAACTTTGACCATAGGCTTGAGTGCTTTAACAAACTCCTTTATCCATCCTCTTATCTCTGAATGCAACACAGCAATTTATGAGTAAAATTTTGCATATCAAACACATCTAATCACCCCAAAAAAAAGAAAAACCTCACCCTGTCCTGGCGGACATCCCTCTCCTTACTAAGGAGAGGGAAAGATTTACCCTTGGGTAAAGCGAGGGTGAGGTTTTGATTTGTAGGTTGTAGGGTCAATTTATATAGGAAATTTTCGACTTGTGTGTATACGGTGGCTCTGTGTCAGTGTATTGATTATAGTGATTAGTCTTATTAAAGAGTCCTAAGCAATTTATAGTGGGAGTTGTTTCTAAATCCTTAAACAATTGTGAAAGCGATTACTCTTGTTGGTTCCACTGGTTCTATTGGTACTCAGACTCTAGATATTGTCACCCAGTACCCGGATCAGTTTCGGATTGTGGGATTAGCAGCTGGGCGAAATGTTGAAATGTTGGCTGCTCAAATTCGGCAGTTTCGACCCAAAATAGCAGCGATTTGCTCAGAAGAGAAATTGCCAGCACTCAAAGAAGCGATCAAAGACCTCGATCCCCAACCGATTCTCCTGGCTGGTGAAGCTGGAGTGATCGAAGTCGCCCGCTACGGCGATGCCCAAACGGTTGTGACTGGAATCGTGGGTTGTGCTGGCTTGCTACCGACGATCGCTGCAATTGAAGCTGGTAAAGATATCGCCCTAGCGAACAAAGAAACCCTGATTGCTGGCGCCCCTGTGGTTCTACCTCTAGTCGAAAAACACGGTGTAAAATTACTCCCAGCCGATTCCGAACATTCCGCAATATTTCAATGCCTCCAAGGTGTGCCCAAGGCTGGCTTACGGAAAATTTTGCTCACTGCGTCTGGTGGAGCTTTCCGAGACTGGGATGTAGAAAAGTTAGCAGATGTAACCGTTGCTGATGCCTTGAAGCATCCTAATTGGTCTATGGGGCGTAAAATCACTGTAGATTCTGCTACTTTGATGAATAAAGGACTGGAAGTAATTGAAGCTCACTTTTTATTTGGATTAGATTATGACAATATCGAAATTGTCATTCATCCCCAAAGCATTATTCACTCGCTAATAGAACTGCAAGATACTTCAGTTTTAGCTCAACTCGGTTGGCCGGATATGCGTTTACCTTTGCTGTATGCTCTATCTTGGCCCGATCGCATCTACACTGACTGGCAACGATTAGATTTAGTAAAAGCTGGAAATTTAACTTTCCGTGAACCAGATCATCAAAAGTATCCTTGTATGCAGTTGGCTTATGCTGTGGGTAAAGCTGGTGGTTCGATGCCAGCTGTGTTGAATGCCGCAAATGAACAAGCTGTGGCTTTATTTTTAGAAGAAAAAATTCGGTTTTTAGATATTCCCAGGTGTATCGAATCGGTGTGCGATCGCCATCAAAATGATAACTGTGCAAATCCCTCTTTAGATGATATTTTAGCAGCAGACAAATGGGCAAGACAAGAAGTTTTAATAGCGACTGAAAAGTTAGAAACTCACTCGCGGATAATTTCTCTGCGCTAATAACCTTCACTCAGATACCCAAAAGGCAGATTTTCTGGCTTTTAACCAATTCTTGTTTAGCCTTCAGCATTAGGCTGAAGGCTAACGGTTAAATTTATCAGTGGTAACTAACCTCTACAGTACATTTTAATGAATAAATAATGCATCACTGCTTAAATGCCTCAATGCTTGAAGACTATAAAATTTTACTCAGGCAGATGGGAGAAAAGTTTTATAAAATCAGTTAAAAGTCAAATATAGGACTCACATTTGATTTTTGAAAAAACTCCGTACAATTCAAAGAGCATTCTTTCCCTTTGCCTCTTGCCTCTTGCCTGCCTACACAGATAAGTTCAAAAATAAAATCGGATTGCTATATATACTTTGGTTAGGAAACATGAAATTATCTTTTAAAGATATTCAGTTTATTATTGAAGCGATTGATAACTTAATAAAAGTATATGAAGAACGCCTAAATAATGAAAATATAGATGAGGATGAGATATCGGATATTGGAAATGATTGTATGTTTTTAGAGACACTTCGTGTAGATTTTAAAAATAATTTAAAGAAACTTTTACCACAGAATCAAAATAGTTTGCAATCAGAGTTACTAAATTTATCTGCACAGGACTTAAAGCAATCTGTTCTGCAATTACCAATTAGTCAGCGTTTGGTTTTAGTGGATGCGATTACTGAATCAATTAGGCAAGAATTATCGCTTATTCAGAGGTAATTTCTGTAATATTGAAATTCTACATTATATATGCGATGCCTACGGCTGTAAACTACGCACTTTCCATCAACCTCAATAAATGCGTCAGTGCTAAGTTCTAAGCAGACAGGCTACGCCAACGCGATCGCACAGATTAACGAAGTCATCAACAAATTGATACAAAAATATTAAGAGAGAAAAATTTTTCAAGCAACTTAGTTGCCAAATTGCCAAATAAGTCGCCTGAAATCGAAATTATTGTCTTATTCTCGTGTAAAATATTTTTGGAGCGTTTACGCGAAAAAGCCCAGTTTTAGTTAATACTATTAATTGGGTATAATAGCTTTTTTGCCAATAATTGTTACCAAAAAAATTTACCCTTTCTGAATAGACACACTCTCAGACAAGGGCAATTATTAAGGAATTAATATATATGATTGCTATGCTGATTGTGGCTTGGATCGTCTTCATAATATTGTGGAAGTTACTGAAAACAACCGTGAGCAATGCCTTAACTATTGCCGCAATTCTTGTTTTATTAAATATCGGCTTTGGCATTACTCCACAAGATATATGGCACAAGGTAACGCAGTTTGCTCAAACTCTATCCCAGATCCAAAGTGGCAAATAGAAAATTAAAAATTATTATTTAATGCTGAAATTTTAGCAAACGCATCCTTAACACTCGCTGGCAACTGACGCATAATCTTACCTCTTTCCCGATCTAAAGCTACTAAAGTCACCTTGGCAGTGACGTACAATTGTTGTCCATCAGTTGAGACAATGGCATAATCCCAATTAATCCGCACACCAGTCACCTCAGCCATGCGCGTTTTTACTACTACTGCTATACCCAATCGAATTGAACTGTGATAACGCACCGACAGTTCTACAACTGGTAAATCGCAACCTATAGCGACTAAATCAGCAAATTCAATTCCGATAGATCGCAAACATTCAATCCGTGCTTCTTCCATCCAAGCTAAGTAAGAACCGTGCCAGACAATACCTGCGTAGTCCGTGTGGTGAGGTTGTACTCTGACAGGATATTCAAACCAATTCTCAAATTCATGATTTGATGGATTGTCAAGGGCGCTAGTTGGTGGTAATTTCGATTGACTGGGTTTTTCTTCTGACATTTTCAAGTTTCTCAGTACCTATAAATTTTCTCAATCATTAAATAGTATAAAAATTAATTGCGTTGCCCCACTTCTTGATTTAATATTTACATCTCCGAGTATAGGGAATGTTTTGTTATGCAGCCTAGTCTTCGGTATATTAGTGTTATGACTTTGACTTTACTTAGTTTACTAGGTTTTGGGATGACCTACCCAGACAATAACCAGGTAAGCACAAATGCAAAGTTGAGGTATGACTCTGGAGAAAAAGCTCAGGCTTCACCCAAGAACAATAGTCAATTAGAAATTGCAAGACTCAACGAAGAGGCTATCAAAGAATCTCGGCAAGGTCAGTATACAGAAGCGTTGCAGAGGTTACAAAAAGCATTAGCTATCACTAGAGAACATGGAGAGCGCTCTTGGGAAGCTATAACATTCAACAACATTGGCAGAATATACCAAAGTCAAAGAAAGTATTCCGAAGCACTTCAATCTTATCAGCAAGCCATATTAATTAACAAAGAACTTGGGGATCTCGTTCGACTTGGCAAAACCTACAGTAATATAGGTTACTTATTCGATATCCAAAACAAACCAGAGTTAGCAATTTTTTTCTACAAGCATTGCTTGATTAATCGTGAAAAAGCTCGCTTGAATCCATCAACACTAAGTACGCCACAACCAGATGCTTACAGCATCACTGTTAGTCAGACATATCGGATTTTGGGTGAACGGTTACTTAAACAGGAACGTGTTGCGGAAGCGCAACGGACAATGGATTTACTCAAAGTTGAAGAACTAGAAGAATATCTTCAGAATGTGTCAGGTAATCAACGTACTGCCAAAGGTATTAATATAGCGGCAATAGAAAAACCGATTAAACAAAAGTTGGATAAAACTCTGGATAATGCTGTTGTATTAGGTAAAGAACTAACAACACTACGTAAAATTTCTCCCGAAGAGCGATCGCTCCAACAGAAACAACGTATTGAGCAATTAGTGTTAACTCAGCAGCAACTCCTGGATGAATTTAACGAATTTATTGATAGTCCTCAAATCAAAGCACAGATAGACCAAATTAGCCGTACAGCTAGGCGGCAAAATTTGGATTTGGATAGTCTCAACGAACTTCGGGATAATTTGGCGCGACTACCTCAAAAATCTGCACTACTCTACCCACTAATTTTAAAAGATAGCTTGGAATTGGTACTGGTAACTCCTGATTCTCCACCAATTCATCGCACCGTTGCTGTAAAGCGCGAAAATCTGCATCAGACAATTGTTACTTTCCGTCAAGCTTTAATAAATCCCAGTCGAAATATCAAAACACCCGCACGCCAATTGTATAACTGGCTAATAAAACCGATAGAAAAAGACCTGAAGCTTTCAGGTACACAAACTCTGATTTACGCTCCAGATGATCAGTTACGCTACATTCCTTTAACTGCTTTATATGATGGCAAGCAATGGCTAGTGCAGCGCTTTAGTGTCAATCACATCACATCTGCTAGCCTGACTAACTTAAACACCCCAAAACAATCTACTTTGCGGGTTTTAGCAGCTGCCTTTACTAAAGGTAATTATCAAGTCAAAGTTGGTAATCGGCAGGTTGCTTTCGCTGGTTTGCCCTTTGCAATGCGGGAAGTGGAAAGTTTAGCCTCGATGGTTCCTGAAACTAAGAAACTTTTAGACAAGGCTTTTAGCCCCAGAGTCACTGTACCGCAAATGGATGATTATACAATTGTCCATTTAGCGACTCATGCAGCTTTTGTGGTAGGTAAACCTGAAGATTCGTTTATTTTATTTGGGAATGGCGATCGCGTTAACTTTAGAAATATCGCCTCTTGGTCACTACCTAATGTAGATTTGGTAGTGTTAAGTGCCTGTGAAACCGGCTTGGGAGGCAAGTTAGGTAACGGTGAGGAAATTTTGGGCTTTGGCTATCAAATGCAACAAACTGGCGCTAGAGCCGCGATCGCCTCGTTATGGTCTGTGGATGATGGTGGTACACAGGCACTAATGACTGCTTTTTATACTACACTATCCTCTAGGGGATTGATTAAAACAGAAGCCTTACGACAAGCTCAAATTTCATTAATTACCGGAAACTGGAAGGCAACAAATGACCAAACACCCGTAAAAGCAATTAGTAACTTTAGTCATCCGTATTATTGGGCACCCTTTATTTTGATTGGCAATGGGCTTTAAGTGTTGATCGCTTCTCACCTCTGCCCTACGGTGTACACACAAGTCCTAAAAACCAACTTGATAAGGCTTTCCTCGTTTTCCTCGTTCCTGGGCTGCCGCCTGGGAATGCCTTCATTGAGTCTCTGGCTCAATGTCTAACTGAAGGCGGCAGCCCCTAATCAGCCATTCCCACGCAGAGCATGGGAACGAGAGAATCGCGCTTTTTTCGACTTGTGTGTACACCGTAGCCACCTCTGCCAGAGGATGCCTTTTTTTAAGCTTGTGGCTGCTCTATAAATTGGAAGATTTGGTAATGGCGATCGCTATTACCAAAATTATAGGCAGAATGCATACAAAAAATATACGACAGGCCAGCCACGAACCAATCACTTAACGGTAATGAGCGATCATCACCAAGCCCCTATTACCAATTACCAACAATCAATTTGTAATTTGCGATCAACCTTTGGAACCCTAATACTTCTTGGCAAGAGTTTTAGAGCCTGTATCTACTTGCACAAACTGCTTAACAAGATTAGCTAGTTCGTCTAGTTGGCTAATTGCCTCCGCACCTTCTAGCTTCATTAATTCGCGGTCATCCCGCATTTCTGTCCAAGTAATTCCGTAATCGGACACTAAAAACCGAATCAGGTGATTATCACCCAAGCTAACCATAAATGACGCACTATTCATTTGGTTGCCACAGGTGTAGCAGGACGCAGGATATCCACGCCGCTCTAGTACAGTCGCCAAGGCTTGCAGGTTCATTACCAAGTCTTGAACGAATTGTTGATGTTGATGTGCCAGTCTCAGAAACACTTTTGCCCTCCAGACACCACAGTATATTTGAGTTTCTTTTATATTTTCTTTAGATTTTCTCGTCCACTGGTATTGTAGACTATTCATTACAATTCCCAGACAGATGATATTGAGTCGTTAATTCACTACCTTATTTAGGGTAGTGCATCAAGGTTTTGAGCGTTGTATCAAACTATTCAGTTTGCAAATTCAAAATATCGGACAGAATTTCTAAATTTAACTATATCTTTATACACTTCTGTCAGGGTCGATTCCTATATGAATCGAGCCGCCTTAAGAATAACTCAAATGCAGCCCTAGTCAACTACAGAAAAGCTGCATATTGCGTTCTTCTCAATTATGTTTAGCCAAATTCACTGCTGGTGAAGTCTTTAACATAATTTTGCTGCGTCATAGTACGTCTTGCTTAATTATTCCCTATATAAGCTTTGTAACGTAGATTTTGGTATGGACAGATGAACAAGTATACCAAGTAAATTCCTCCTGTACAGATAAAGTTAAATAGATCACAGTGCAAATTCGATATTAAGTAATTCTAGCATTATAGCTGCAAGTTTTTATACAATTTGCACGTAGTTAAGAGAAAAATTTGATTATAGAGTTAATAATTGAATAGACTCAAGGCTGACAATAACTAAACTCAGAGTAGCAATATTGCCATTTAGGCAATATTTTCAGATAAATATATTGAGATATCCTAGTAAAGTTGTATTAAGGCATAGACAATCTCATTTTAAGACGAAAGTAGCCAAGCGGAGAAACTCCTTGTGTATTCTCAAGGGTATAGCTGTTTGTTAAGGTAAAATCTGGGTAAATCTGCCAAGGGGTTTAGTTTATGAGCTTTTGTAAAAACTCAGCATTGCAGTAGCATCTCTAGTGTAGCCAGTATCTAAAGGCAAGACGGTATATTTTGATGAGTTCTGTTAATCAATAATATTTAAAATTTAAATAGTGCTTCTCTGGAAAGAGTCGTAAATAGCATCTTAAATAAATCAAAACTCTAAAAGCTAGAAAAACATGTATCTTAGTTGGATTTTGCCTAATTAAATCTATATATAATTTATTTCAATAATTTGTTTTTCTTGAATGATTATTTATTATATAAATTTGAAAAGTAATTTCTCCAGATATGGATTGCTTTGAATTACATAGGGTAAACCAACGTTTGAAAATTTTGTATATCTAGGACTTACGTACAAAAAATCCAACAAACCGCTTAAAAAATTAGCTCTTAAGATTCCCTATTTTTAGGGAGGATAAAGGTTCCAGGTTTTAGGGAACACCAGAAAATAAATTATTCCATCTTGTGGGATGGGCATCTTGCCATTGGTGTCAACTTAAGCTTAAATCCCTTTTAAACCTCGTTTCTAGCCTCTGGCTAGAAATGCTGCTCATCGCGGCTCTGCCGCAAGTCTTGAGGCGGAGCCTCCCGTTATGCATTCCCAGTCGGAGACTGGGAACGAGACAATCTCTAAAAGCATTATCTAGACTGGTTTTTACGTTAAGTTGACACCAATGGCATCTTGCCCGTCCTTGGTGATTAGCGGGCAAGATGCCCGCACCACAAGAAATTTTTGGATATTTTTTATTTGGAAGTCCCTTAAGTGCGTAAGTCCTGTATAAGTTGGGTTTCGCTCCGCTAAGTATTTACAAATTTATTGGATTTTATCAGAATACTTGCCACCAACCGAAAGCTGGGCCGATAAAACGGATAGTTGCCCATGCTACAACCATAACGCCAATACCTATCCAGGCACCGCGAGTAGTCCAAGTGACAAATAGTTCGGCTTGAGTTTTTGTGATGGGAACCCAAGGCAAGATCCGAGTCTCTTGACCGTATGTTTCCCCTAGTGAGGTTTTACGACGCTTTGCTTCACCCATAATCAGCAATTCAAATTCTACTTAGGTTCTAAATTTAGCTTGCCAGGAATCACATCTCTAACTATAAGCTGATAATAGTACTTGCTTTTAACCGATCGCACTTTGGTTGACAAAATTTAAATTGGGCATGGGGCATGGGGCATGGGGCATTGGGCATTGATGAATGACTTTAAGCGGAATTTTCCTCATCAGTATTAGAAAACAGATTGGGATCGAGATAGTTAATGCGTGCCAGAGGACTTAAAGCAGAGAGAATTTGAGCGCCGTAACTACGGTAAACGACACGACTATCAAGCAAAGCTACGATTCCTTGACTTTCTCTGACTGGAGCGATCGCGCGTTGTAATTCATTCAAAGCTGCTGGCAACAAGTATAAACGGAACCAATCTTGATGCGATCGCTTATAGTAAGCTACCCTACCAGCTACTAGGGGATTTTCCAAAGATGGTAGGGGCAAAGTAGCAATAATTAACAGATGAGGTGTGGGCAAGACTCGTTGATGTTCTCGCCAAAACTCCCAACCGCTAATCAAAATACCATTCTCATCTAAACAAGTTTTTTCTACTTGCACCCGCGAACCAAACTCTGAGGCTAGAATTGCTCCAACTTGAGACTTGAGTGGTACATCCCCCACCAAGACAAGCGTTAGTCCTGGTGCTGTAGCACTCAGACAAACCAGCGTGCGGACTTTGTGAATAAACGCCGCTTGAAATTCTGGCGTGTTGGGTAGGGGCAACTTATAAGGTACATATAATTGAATTGCTTCCGCTTGACTTTCCGAGGAAAACTTCAAGCAAGTTAAATCGTCCAAACCGAAGCGCTGTCGGAAGAGGGGAGCTTCAGTTTCCGATTCTATAGCACTGCCAATTAAAACTACTGGTTGTCGCTGCCAAATGGGCGAGAGTATTTCGTCTAATTCAATTGGGGCGTAGTGTAGAGAAAATAAACCTTGCCGATGAGCAATAGTCGCCCAGAAGAGAGGAGGGGGGGCAGGGGAGGGAAGATTTTCATCAAGGCTTTGAAATTGCTGCCAGAAATGTTTCCAAGTATCTGGGAGGTTAGCTTGATCCAAAGCCAAATACAGACGGCTTAAAATTTCTATTTCTGGCTGAGAAATTAGATAGCACTCATAGGGATTAGCAGGATGCTGAAAAAGTTCGTGTGTCAGTTGTATGCGTGCTTCACGAATTGCCTCAGCTTGGTTTGGGCAAGCTAGCATGAGTTGATCCCAATCATGGGGTTGAATATCTTGAGTGAGCTGATGACGCACCCAATCTTCGAGATCATCTACTCCATCAATAATTGTGGGAATGCCTTGGGGAAAGCAAGAGCCACCAGCAAATTGTCCTTTTAACCAAGCTTCTGGGGAGGTTAACAGTAGCCCTTGAAACTCAGCATCAGGCCAAGCATCACCTGTCCTAATCGGTTTGTTGGCTGGTAGCCACTGCTGTAACCGGGGAATTTCTACCCGCAGCAGAAGTTGTTGCACCGCTTCTTGAGCAACAATGATTACAGGGCCATGCCACATCAATGCTGATGCTACGAAACTAGTACGATACCGCCCTTGATAGCCGCAAACCGCCCCGACTTGAATTAAGGCGCTACGTCCCAGGCGCAAGGCGCGTGCTACCAACCGTGCCATCGTCAAATGATGGGGCCAGGAAGGGAACCCCGCTTGCGATCGCAAAAAGTTATGTAGTGACAAATGAACTTCTGCTTCAATCACACGCTTTTAATTCCATACAAAGTGACTTTTACTTCCAATTGCCCCATTTCTATTATGTTGCTCTTTCTCATTAGTCCAAAACTAATGCCCAATGACCAATCACCAATTACCCTAAATTATGCCAACTTACACAGGAATTTCCAGCGAAGCCTTCAGGCATCCCCTAGATCACCAAGCCGAGCAAGCTTTACGAAATTTACCGGGATTTGATTTAATCGCTCGTAAATTTGTGGAATTTGTCTACGAACGCCCTCAATTAGTTTATCTAATGGGTAACACTATCCAAGTCGGGCCGCGTCAGTATTCCACTGTTTACCAGATATTTCGGGAATGCGTCCGGGATTTGGACATTTACCCAGAACCGGCACTGTTTGTCTCGCAAAATCCCCAAGCAAATAGCTATGCCCTGGGGCAAGAGAATCCTTACATAGTAATAAATACAGGGATACTAGAATTACTAGATGAAGCCGAGATTCGGACAGTGATAGCCCATGAACTGGGGCATATTAAATGTGGTCATACTATTTTAATTCAAATGGCGATGTGGGTGATGAGTGCTGCTTCTGTCTTGGGAGAATTGACCTTCGGCATCGGCAATTTTGTAACACAAGGCTTGATTTACGCCTTTTTTGAGTGGCGGCGTAAAGCCGAGTTATCGTCAGATCGTGCCGCCCTACTGGTGATGGATGACTTGAATCCGGTGATGTCAACGATGATGAAACTTTCTGGTGGTAGTAACAAATATGCCAATGAATGTAGTTTACAAGAGTTTATCAAACAGTCAGAAAATTATCAGGCATTGGATGAAGATGGACTAAATCAGGTGTATAAATTCTTGATATACAACGGCGCTCAAGGTATGATGTTGAGCCATCCTTTCCCAGTTGAACGTTTGCATTATTTACGGGCGTGGGCCGTATCCGAAGAATACCAGCAAATTCGCCGCGGAAATTATCAGCGATCGCCTGCCTCTGGAGCAGTAAATGTTACAGCCGAATCTTCCGAAAATGAAACAGAAAATTTGCGGCGGCAAATTGAAGAATTACAACGAGAAATTGACAGAATGAGAAGGAGTGATAATAATTCGTAATTCGTAATTCGTAATTCGTAATTAAGGAGCAATAATCATCAGGTGGACACTAGCATAAGCATCAAAATCGAGATTTCAATATCAGTGAACAGTGTCCACTCTACAATAATCTTAGTGGTATCGTCTGATTGGGGTGGGATAAATCCCAGATTCAAAATTAAGACTTGAAAATTGCTTAACTAACGCGGTGTGCAGCTTTCTCTCAAACCTAACCCCCAGCCCCTTCCCTTGTAGGGAAGGGGAGCAAGACTTAAAGCCTCTCCCCGAAGCGGGGAGAGGTTTGGAGAGGGGTTTTAAGAATAAGTCGCACATCGCGCTAACTATATCTCAGCATTAAATTAGATGTAGGCATTTATCAATATGGTAATTCACCTGATAAAACGGCTTTCTGTGTTCGCTACTATTCTTGCTATTGTCCTCTTCATGCCAGGAATTGTCTTAGCTGCACCCGTTCAATTCAATACTACTTCTGGGATTATTTTCGCCCAAACTATTAAAACTGTAAGCGACTCTACTTCATTGTCGGAGATTAACTTAACTCCCTTACAACGCCAAGAACTCCAGTCTGTGCGTCAGAGAAGAAACAAGGAAATTCAGGCAGTATTAAACACATCGCAACGTACCAAACTTAGTCATAACCTCCGCGCTGGTAATAATATCAATCAAGCCTTAGAAAGATTGAATTTGCAACCAGAACAGCAAGAATTGGTAAAGGCGATCGTTCAATTTACAAACTTGAAAATGAAAGCGATTTCATCTAAGCACTCGCTAAAAACAATACATAAATAAATGTTTTCTGAAAAAGGCAGGAGGCAGGATACAGAAGGCAGGAGAGAAAAAATGTATTCCGATCATTTTGCTTTAGAGCTAGTTTGACTTACTAAAGCTACATTGTAGTACAGGACAATTTTTACAGTTTAGTATTTAATATAATAGTGAAGTCAATACGGTTCGGATAAGGTTTTTTGATGACAGACCCTAAATCACAAAGACGGCGATTTATCGCGTCTCTTCCCTTAACCGAACCGTATTGATAGTGAAGTCAGTGTTTAGCGCAAAATAATAGCGTTGTTGATGAAACTGATCGGTTTGTTGATGAAACTGATCGGTTTGTTGATGAAACTGATCGGTTTGTTGATGAAACTGATCGGTTTGTTGATGAAACTGATCGGTTTGTTGATGAAACCGATCAGTTTGTTGATGAAACCGATCAGTTTGTTGATGAAACCGATCCGTTGTCTCGTTCCCAGTCTCCGACTGGGAATGCCTACGGGAGGCTCCGCCTCAAGACTTGCGGCAGAGCCGCAATGAGCAAGCATTTCTAGCCAGAGGCTAGAAACGAGGTTTGAAAGGGATTTTGGCTTAAGTTGACACCAATGGGCACTGCCGTGTCCCTACTGGTGTATCTCACGTAAACGAGAACCGCACTAATTCCTATCAATCCAAGAATTGGGATCAATTCTTAATCCCCGTCGTGGCAATACCCTGAATAAACTGGCGCTGACCGATGAGAAATAATACCATCACTGGAACTGTCGCTATTGTTACCGCCGCCATCATCAAAGGCCAATTATTCGTAAATTGCTCCTGAAACTCAGCCAACGCCAGCTGCACCGTCCTCAATTCTGGTCGTGTCGTAAATACCAAAGGTTTAAACAAATCATTCCATTCGCCAATAAAGGTGAACAAAAACAGCGTCACCAACGCTGGACGGGCTAGAGGTAACATCACCCGCCACAAAATTTGCAGACGGTTCGCCCCGTCTATGGCTGCGGCTTCCTCTAACTCTACAGGAATTGTCTGGAAATATTGACGGAGCAAGAAAATGCCAAAGCCGTTGACAGCAGTGGGTAAAATTAGCGCCCCATAAGTATTAATCAGGTGTCCCCACTTCAAAACCAAGAAGATGGGAATCACCAATAACTGAAAGGGAATCACCAAGGTTGCTAAGACAACCAATAGCAGTGCTTGGCGGCCTCGAAACTTTAGCCGTGCGAGGGCGTAACCAGCCAAAGCGGAAGTGACAATTTGAAACGCCGTCACAGCGATCGCTACCAAGGTAGAATTAGCAAACGCCAGCAAAAATTTTCCCTGCTGCCAGGCAACGCGATAATTAGCTAAAGACCAGTTATTTTTAGACAAATCTTCCGGGCTTGCGATAGTCGGTGCAAAGGAGGTGAGAAAGACCACAAACAACGGTAGTAGAACGATAAACGCCCCTAGCACTAACACTACTAGGCTCAAAAAATTGCCAGATTTTAGATTCCAATTTGGTTTGGACATGAATTAAACTGCAAAGTATTTATTTTGCTAGTACTAGAGCATCACCCCCAGCAACAGTTAATCTATAAATATAGTTACTTGTTAAGTTAAATTAAACCATAGTGATTATTACCCTCAGTTCATACGGTAAATTAAATCCTGGTGTCAAATAATTCAGGTTTACAGGAGTAAACATACCATGCAGCAGCTTACAGACCAATTTAAAGAATTAGATTTCAAGAGCGAAACATACAAAGATGCTTATAGCCGGATTAATGCGATCGTAATTGAAGGCGAACAAGAAGCCCATGACAATTACATCACACTAGCCCAACTGCTGCCGGAATCTGAAGATGAATTGATTCGCCTATCCAAAATGGAAAGTCGCCACAAAAAAGGATTTGAAGCTTGTGGGCGAAATTTACAAGTAACTCCAGACCTGGAATTTGCCAAGGAGTTTTTCTCTGGACTACACCAAAATTTCCAAACAGCGGCCGCAGAACAGAAAGTTGTCACTTGCTTATTGATTCAGTCTTTAATTATTGAATGTTTTGCGATCGCAGCCTATAACATTTACATCCCTGTCGCTGATGATTTTGCCCGTAAAATCACCGAGGGAGTGGTAAAAGAAGAATATAGCCATCTCAACTTTGGAGAAGTTTGGTTGAAAGAACACTTTACAGAATCCAAAGCTGAACTAGAGCAAGCAAATCGCCAAAACCTTCCCATCGTTTGGCGAATGCTGAACAAAGTAGAGGGTGATGCTCATACAATGGCAATGGAAAAAGATGCTTTGGTAGAAGACTTTATGATTCAGTACGGTGAAGCACTGAGTAATATCGGCTTCACAACCCGCGACATCATGCGCTTGTCAGCCTACGGACTCATAGCCGCTTAAAAAAGTACTGAGTTGTGAGTGCTGAGTTAGGAGTGAAGAATGAAGAAATTATCTGAATACTAATTGCTTCTTTTTTACCTAAATACCGTCTCAGCACTCAACTCAGCACTCAGCACTGCTGAACCACTTCAATTCCACGCGATCGAGGCAGCATAAGCCTAATAATCACTACATGTTTGGTCTAATTGGACATTTGACTAGTTTGGAACACGCTCAAGCGGTAGCCCAAGAATTGGGATATCCAGAATATGCCGATCAAGGGCTAGACTTTTGGTGCAGCGCCCCGCCGCAAATTGTCGATACCATTATTGTCACCAGTATCACTGGGCAGAAAATTGAAGGACGGTATGTAGAATCTTGCTTTTTGCCGGAGATGCTAGCGACTCGCCGCATCAAAGCCGCAACGCGCAAAATCCTCAACGCCATGGCCCATGCACAGAAACATGGCATTAACATCACAGCTTTAGGCGGATTTTCCTCAATTATTTTTGAAAACTTTAAGTTAGAGCAGTTTAGCCAAGTCCGCAACATTAAACTAGAGTTTGAACGCTTCACCACAGGAAACACCCACACTGCCTACATTATTTGTAAGCAGGTGGAAGAAGCGTCAAAACAACTAGGAATTGATCTATCAAAAGCGACTGTTGCTATATGTGGGGCAACTGGGGATATTGGCAGTGCAGTTACACGCTGGCTAGATGCAAAAACAGATGTCAAAGAACTTTTGTTAATAGCCCGCGATCAAGAACGTCTCAAAGAATTGCAAGCTGAACTGGGACGGGGAAAAATCATGGCTTTGAGCGAAGCACTACCCCAAGCTGATGTTGTAGTTTGGGTTGCCAGTATGCCCAAAGGCATGGAAATTGAACCCACAGTTTTGAAACAACCTTGTCTATTGATTGATGGTGGTTATCCTAAAAATTTAGCAACGAAAATTCAACATCCTGGTGTATACGTGTTAAATGGTGGAATTGTAGAGCATTCCCTGGATATTGACTGGAAAATCATGAAAATAGTCAATATGGACGTGCCAGCACGCCAGTTGTTTGCTTGTTTTGCCGAATCAATGCTACTGGAGTTTGAGAAGTTGTACACGAACTTTTCGTGGGGACGTAATCAGATTACCGTAGACAAAATGGAGCAGATTGGTCGGGTGTCAATTAAACATGGATTTAGACCACTGCTGGTTTAAAGACAGGGACAGGGAATAGGTGACAGGTGACTGAGAAGCAGTTTTAACCTCATCCTCAATACATAATATTCCCTATTCCCTATTCCCTATTCCCTATCCCCTATCCCCTAACTATGGCAACTACCGAACGTAAACCGCTACTGTTGGATTTTGAAAAGCCCCTAGCAGAACTCGCAACCCGAATTGATCAAATTCGGCAACTTGCAGAAGAAAATGGTGTTGATGTTTCTGGCCAAATTCGTCAGCTAGAAGCGCGTGCCATGCAACTGCGTGAGGAAATTTTCAGTAGTCTATCACCGTCTCAGCAATTGCAAGTCGCTCGTCATCCGCGTCGCCCCAGTACTCTCGATTACATTCAAGCAATCAGTGATGAATGGATGGAATTGCATGGCGATCGCTGTGGTGGTGATGATCCGGCTTTAGTTGGTGGTATCGGCCGTCTGAGTGGGCAACCTGTGGTGATGTTAGGTCATCAAAAAGGTCGTGATACCAAAGACAATATTGCTCGTAACTTTGGAATGCCTTACCCTGGGGGCTACCGCAAGGCGATGCGGTTGATGGAACACGCCAACAAGTTTAGTATGCCGATACTAACTTTTATCGACACGCCGGGAGCTTGGTCTGGCGTGGAAGCAGAACATCAAGGCCAAGGAGAGGCGATCGCTTATAACTTGCGAGAAATGTTTTGCCTGGATGTACCCATTATCTGCACAGTCATTGGTGAAGGCGGTTCTGGTGGCGCACTTGGTATTGGTGTAGGCGATCGCCTGCTCATGTTTGAACACTCAGTTTATACCGTTGCTACACCCGAAGCCTGTGCCGCGATTTTGTGGAAAGATGCTGCGAAAGCTCCCCAAGCTGCTGTTGCTCTAAAAATTATTTCCCATGACCTGAAAAAGTTGGGAATTATTGACCAAATATTGCCTGAACCCACTGGTGGCGCTCATGCCGATCCTTTAAAAGCCGCTAATATTCTCAAGCAAGTGTTGTTGGAAAATTTGGACGACCTCAATCGTTTAACTGCTCCAGAACGTCGCCAACTACGGTATGAAAAATTCCGCAAAATTGGTGTTTTTACAGAAGCTGCCCATTAACAACGCTGCATAATCATTGCTCAACTGCACAGTAATGCTATAATTGCCTATGTGCTTAAAGATTTTTAACAATCTAGCCATAGGCATTTGCATGTTTGGCAAATCTACTCAATCAAATTGAGTAGGTTTTGTGTTTTTAAGTAATCTTGTTTGAGTATACGGCGTAATTTTCCAGGCGATGATTATGTTGTCTTCACTGGAAAAACCCACAATATACCAATCATTGCACTGCACAGTAGCAGTTACTTAATGGAAATCATCAGATTTTTAGATTCCTTTAATCTATCCAAATCGAGAAGCGAGAATAATTGGGTGGTAATAGACTTTGGGAACTGCCAAAAAATTGGGAGACACCATGAGTTTTGAGCAAAAACGACGCGCCCTGATTACTGGGGCAAGTAGTGGAATTGGGAAAGCAACCGCTTTAGCCTTTGCGAAAGCGGGAATAGATGTCGCCTTAGTCAGTCGTTCCTTGGATAAGTTAGAGGCGGTAAGAGAGGCTGTACAGCATACTGGAGTGGAAGCGAAAGCTTACGCGGTGGATCTAGCGCTGATCTCCCAAGTACAAGAAAATATCCAAGTGATCGCCCTTGACTTTGGTGAGATAGACATTCTGGTAAACAGTGCTGGCATAGCATATACAGCTACTTTGGGCGAGACTCCCTTAGAGGACTGGCAGCAGGTAATTAACTTGAATCTTACCAGCGTGTTTCAGTGCATTGTGGGGATTTTGCCTTCAATGCGCGATCGGGCTACAGGCACAATTATCAACGTCGCTTCAATTGCCGCCAAGCAACCGTTTCCCAATTGGGGAGCATACAGCGTCAGCAAGGCTGGTTTGATTGCCCTCTCTCAAACCCTGGCACAAGAAGAACGTACCCACGGCATTCGGGTCACTGTTATCTGTCCTGGCGCAGTCAATACCGAACTTTGGGACACTGAGACTGTCCACGCCAACTTAGACCGCTCAAAAATGTTAACCCCGGAAATTGTGGCTCAGTCAATTCTCCACACAGTTCTGTTACCACAACAGGCAGTCATTGATGAATTGACCCTGATGCCTAGCGCTGGCGCACTTTAATTGTGAAGTTAGGAGTTCAAATTTTGGGCATCGCTGAATAAAAGCATGAAAACTATTTTATTTAATCCCAAAATTCTTGTTGAGGCTCAATATATCACGTTTTAACATCTGAATTTATACTCCAACTGGGCAACACCGAATTTTTCAACTCATAACTCAATCCAAATCATAATCAAGACTGAATCATGACTATAGCTAGTTCCAACGGTTCCAACTCCTCTCAATCGCCTCTGATTCCCGACTTAGCAGAAACCATAACTCCTAGACCCGATCGCAATACTCACAATGGGCGACAAGTGGATTTGTCACCGCCAAAAGAGGAACAGTTAGAGGAAATGAAGGATGCCGTGCGGACACTAATATTGGGTGTCGGAGAAGATCCTGAACGCGAAGGACTTCTCAAAACACCCAAGCGGGTGGCTGAGGCAATGCGGTTTCTTACCAGTGGCTACAACCAATCTCTTGAAGAACTCGTTAACGATGCCATTTTTAATGAAGGGCATAGCGAGATGGTACTAGTGAGAGATATTAATTTCTTTAGTCTGTGCGAACACCATATGCTGCCATTTATGGGTAAAGCGCACGTTGCTTATATCCCCAACCAAAAAGTTGTAGGTCTGAGTAAGCTAGCCCGCATTGTTGAGATGTATTCCCGCCGCTTGCAAGTACAGGAAAGGCTAACCCGCCAAATTGCCGAAGCAGTTCAAACTATTCTCGAACCTCAAGGCGTTGCAGTTGTGATGGAAGCTAGCCACATGTGTATGGTGATGCGAGGCGTCCAGAAACCAGGTTCTTGGACTGTCACCAGCGCAATGGTTGGTATGTTTCAAGAAGAACACAAAACCCGCGAAGAATTCTTTAATTTGATTCGTCACCAAGCAGCGTTTTTTTAAGTGCTGAGTTAGGAGTTAGGAGTTAATTCACAACTTGTAACTCCTAACTCCTAACTTTTAGGTAAATTAATATTTTTTAAGCTCTGAAATAGAAGTGCTACTTTATCTAAATCCTTATCCCCAGGTGCACGTTCCACACCACTAGATAAATCAACGCCGCTAGGATTAACCTGACTCAGGGCTTCCACAATATTGTCTGCTGTTAGCCCTCCTGCTAAAAACCAAGGACAACTGGGGCTAAATTGCTCTAGCATTGTCCAATCTAAGGTTTTGCCTGTACCACCCAGTTGTTCGGGATGGTACGCATCAAGTAGTAAAGTATCTACGTATTTGGTGTAATCAATTGCTGTGTCAAGATCCTCAAGATTACGAATTCTAAGTGCTTTAATAATTTCGATATTGGGTAAAGCTTGACGTAACTGGGAGCAAAAATCTGGTAATTCATCTCCGTGTAACTGGACACCAGTCAACCCAGAATCAACAACTATCTGACTTATTTCGGCGATGCTAGCGTTGGCAAAAACACCAATTGTATCAATATTTACCGGGAGTTGTGCTACTGCTGCCCGAATTTGGGATGTGGTAACGTAGCGAGGTGAGGTAGGCACACAAATAAATCCTAGTGCCGTTGCGCCTAGAGAGGCGATCGCTATAGACTGTTGTGGTTGAGTAATGCCGCAAATTTTAACGCGCATGAAAATCTAATAAATTTAAAATAATCATTAAAAAAGTCTAAACTATCTAAAAAACTTTTGCCCCTTGTAATTTTATAATCTTGTAGGTCTAGATTAACTTTTCGATTCAGGAGACAAAAGCTTGATTTCCTCTATTTTACTAGCAGCATCTGCATCTGTTCCCGCAACACCCGCGTGGAATCCTACAGTAGCAATCATCATCAGCGTTAGCAGCTTAATAATGGTTTTACTAAGTACTAGGATCGAAAAACCCCTAGTTGGCCCCAAGTTCCCTATTCTACCGATTAGTATTCCAACATTCGTTGCTGCGATGGCTTTTGGTCATATTGTTGGCGTTGGTATCGTTTTAGGACTGACTAACATCGGTCGTCTATAGTTTTGTGATAACGTCGGCGTTAATTCTAACGCCACGATAAATACAAAACTCTCAAAAACGATTTTGGTTCTTTCTCCAGCAACATAACTTGTGAGCATTAGCGAAACCCAACACGTTGCAAGGTTTGTTGCAATAAGATTCAGTTAAGATCCCCCCGCCTCCGGCGACCCCCTTAAAAAGGGGGTAAAAGAGGTATTAGCCCCCTTTTTTAAGGGGGGTTGGGGGGATCTCCAAACACTGAATATCACTAACCCAAGCGTATTGAGGATACATTAAGTTCTATAAATTTTATTTTTTCAATCTGACAAACTCAAGATGAGGGGAATGAGGGGATGAGGAAGTAGATTTCTCCCCCTGTTTCCCACTCCAGAAGTTTGTTTACAGGCATTAATTGTCTATTCTAGAAATAAGAGCATTTCGTAACTCGGCACTACCGAATTGATGCTCAGAAGGATATGTATAAGTATATACCAAGTATTACAGTATAGGAACTACTGGGGATATCTAGTTTTAGGACAATGTAATGCAAACAAATTGGAAAATTGGGTCTTTATTTGGAATTCCCCTGTTTTTAGACCCGTTGTGGTTTGTGATTTTAGGGTTGGCAACCCTTAATTTTGGGGTAGCTTATCAACAATGGGGGACTATTATAGCTTGGAGTGCTGGAATAGTTATGGCACTGCTGCTATTTAGTTCAGTTTTGTTACATGAGTTGGGTCATAGCTTGGTAGCCCGATCGCAAGGGATTAAAGTTAACTCTATTACTCTGTTTCTGTTTGGCGGTGTCGCTGCCATAGAAGAAGAGTCTAAAACTCCTTTCAAAGCTTTTCAAGTAGCGATCGCTGGGCCTTTGGTGAGTATCATACTATTTTTCCTCCTCCGTCTGGCAACTATTGTGATACCTGATACGAATCCCCTCCGTGTCATGGTTGGAGATTTGGCGAGAATTAACTTGCTTGTGGCGCTATTTAACCTAATTCCTGGCTTACCTCTAGATGGAGGGCAAGTGTTAAAAGCAGCACTATGGCAAATAACAGGCAATCGTTTTCAAGCCGTACACTGGGCTGCAAAGGCGGGGCAAATTTTGGGTTACAGTGCGATCGCTTTAGGATTTGCTGTAGATTTCTTTACAAGAGAATTGGTAGTTGGTTTGTGGATTGCTTTGTTGGGTTGGTTTGCTGTCCGCAACGCCAACAGCTATGACAGCATGACTACATTACAAGAAAGCTTACTCGATGTAATGGCGGCTGAAGCAATGACCCGTGACTTTCGTGTTGTTGATGCTGACCAGACATTACGTGCCTTTGCCGATTTATACTTATTAGAAACCGCCCCATCACAGGTTTATTTTGCTGCTTCTGATGGACGTTACCGGGGTTTGGTTCCCATTGACGATTTGCGTTTAATTGAAAGAAGTCAATGGGAAAGCAAAACTGTACACAGCATCACGCATCCCTTGACAGAAATACCTACCGTTGCGGAATCAACATTGATAGCTGAGGTAATTAACAAGCTAGAAAATGAGCAGTTACGTCGAATTACCGTCCTTTCGCCAGCTGGTGCTGTAGCTGGTGTAATTGATCGGGGAGATATTGTGCGATCGTTGGCGCAAAAGTTAAATTTACCCGTAACATCTGTTGAAATTAAACGCATCAAAGAAGAAGGTAGTTATCCGCCAGGATTACAACTAGGAGTCATAGCGAAATCAACTTCAAATTAAATTTTCGTCATAGTTTTGCACTTTTATTTGTGAAAAATGTGTGTGATATTTAATTTTGTATTTGGTTACAAAATGCTTTTTTTGAGTCAAAGGTAGGATTGCCTACCTTTTTTATTTTTTGTTAAATGAAAACTTCAAGTTTAAAGTGATTAAGATGTAGGTATGTGATATACTGTGTCTCTCACTTACCCTGGTTTTATGGGACTGCCAATTGTTGCAATTATCGGACGCCCAAATGTGGGCAAATCCACCCTGGTTAATCGACTCGCCGGGGAACAAACGGCGATTGTCCATGATGAACCGGGAGTGACACGCGATCGCACTTATCTACCAGCTTTCTGGAATGGTCGCGAATTTTTAGTGGTAGACACTGGTGGTTTAGTTTTTAATGATGATACCGAATTTTTACCACTGATTCGTCAACAGGCAATGACAGCGCTTGCAGAAGCGTGTGCCGCTATTTTTGTAGTAGATGGTCAAACAGGCCCCACATCGGCAGATTTAGAAATTGCCGAATGGTTGCGCCAACAACCCGTACCCGTGCTACTAACTGTAAATAAATGTGAATCCCCAGAACAAGGCTTAATGCAAGCTGCCGAATTTTGGGAATTAGGATTGGGTGAACCTTACGCCGTCTCCGCAATTCATGGAAGCGGCACAGGAGAGTTACTCGACGACTTAATGACTCACATACCAGCTGCTGAGGACATCCCAGACACTAATGAAATCAAAGTGGCAATTGTGGGACGTCCGAATGTGGGCAAATCAAGCTTACTCAATAGTTTTGTCGGCGAAGAAAGGGCAATTGTCAGCCCGATTTCTGGCACAACCCGCGATGCGATTGATACTGTCATTGAACGAGACGGACAAACCTACCGCTTGATTGACACCGCCGGGATTCGCAAAAAGAAACACATAGAATACGGTACGGAATTCTTCAGTATTAACCGTGCTTTCAAGGCGATTCGCCGCGCTGACGTGGTTTTATTGGTACTAGATGCTGTAGATGGAGTCACTGAGCAAGACCAAAAATTAGCTGGGCGGATTATTGATGAAGGTCGAGCCTGCATCATCGTAGTTAATAAGTGGGATGCTGTCGAAAAAGACTCTTATACAATCTACGACTACGAAAAAACTCTCCAATCACGGTTACATTTTACCGAATGGGCAGAAACAATCTTTGTGAGTGCTTTGTCAGGACAACGGGTAGAAAAGATTTTAGAGTTGGTGAAAACGGCGGCTGAATCACACAAACGTCGTGTCAGCACATCAGTTATTAACGAAGTTTTAACAGACGCAGTTAGCTGGCATTCGCCGCCAGCATCCCGTGGTGGGCGTCAGGGCAAGATTTATTATGGTACACAAGTGAGTACGCAACCACCAACGATCGCTCTATTTGTGAACGAAGCCAAACGCTTTAACGACAACTACCGCCGCTACATTGAACGGCAATTCCGTCAACAGCTAGGATTTAAAGGCACACCGATGATTATCCTGTGGCGGAGTAAAAAAGTGCGTGATGCCGAAAGTGGTAATGTAAATAGAGCAACTCGCGTCAAATTAAGTTAGGAGTTATGAGTGAGGAGTTATGAGTTAAAGTCAAAATTACTAACTATATAACCCTATCGACTTGAGTTTGATAGCGGTACAAATTGAAAGTTATGAGTTAAAGTCAAAACTCCTAACTCCTAACTCCTCACTCTTAACTCTAAAATGGATTTACTGCGATCGCTGCCACTTGGACTTTACTTAGAACAACCCCAAACTTGGCTGCATAAAATCGATCCACGAGTCAAGTTTGCTTGGTTGATGAGCTTTTTAACAAGCTATGTTTTGGCTAACAGCTTTTGGCGTGTGCTGCTAGTGGTATTTTTGATTATTACCACCTTAATGGCCAGGATTCCCCGACGAGTATGGCAACAGCAAATGGGTTGGTTGTTAATACTATCGTTTTTTGTCTTAGCGATCGCAGCCATTAGTCCTGATCCACTTGGTGTAGATTATCAGCCACGCCTACCAGCTAACGAACAAATATTAACCCAGCCATTAAACTCTAATAATCCTGTTCAAAAGCAAGTAGACGAGCAAAAAAAATACAGCTACGTACTATTTCACACAGGCCCAGTCAAAGTGACTCGCCGCTCCTTGGATTTGGCTATAAGCCTGAGTACAATTATATTTACCGTGATTTATAGCACTAACCTGTATTTGCTGACAACCGCACCAGAAGAAATCACATCTGGCATAGAAAGCTTGATGCAACCCCTGCGACGCTTCAAGTGGCCTGTCACAGAAATTGCTTTAACTTTAACCTTATCCTTGCGCTTTATTCCCCTGGTTTTAGAAGAAGTGCAAAACTTATTTCGCTCCGTAATGACAAGGGCAATTAATTGGAAAAAGCTGGGATTAAAAGGAGCATTCAAGGTTTGGATGACAGTCGCAGAGAGACTGTTAGAAAATCTGCTCTTACGAGCTGAACAAATGGCGAATGCAATGATGGTACGTGGTTTTACCAGTCCGAATGAACATCGAGTCCAGTGGCACGATTTACGATTAAAAGGGCGTGACTGGCTAGCTATTGCAACTTTAATTTTATTCTGGGGAGTGCGCCTGGCTATAGGAACTAAGACCTAATTTTGCAAGCATTCATAGTTATTTGTACTCCCTGCTGAAAAATAAAACTGTCAACGAACTATTGACAACGCTTGTAAACAGATATGATCAAGGCTTGGTATTGGCGATCGCTACCTTTAGAAAAGCGCACAGGTTCGGAAGTTTTTGTTACCCTGTTTCGCCCCATCACCTCACCGGGAATTGCTACCCTACTGGAAAGTCCCTACCCAACGCCAATCGACCATCCCCAACTTAACCGATATTCTATCTGTGCAGGCGCTCCTCGTATAGTCGATGGCATTCCACAGATGTGGACACCAGAAGTAGGAGATGTTCTCCCTTTCCTAGAAAAGTTGTTGCAGCAAGGCGTAGCGGGACATGAGGTAGTATTTTCTTCCCCTGCTTCCCCATCTCCCCTACCTCCCCATCTCCCTTTCACCGGTGGTTGGTTGGGTTGGCTAGGCTACGATGTAGCCTGGGAAATTGAACAGTTACCGCGTCAGAAAATTGATCCCCTGCCGTTTCCTGTAGCTTTTTGGTATGAACCAGATTGTTTTGCTGTTTTAGATCACGCAGAACAAATTCTTTGGCTAGCTGCAAGTGATCCGGGTGGACTTGAGGAATTACAGAAGAAGTTAGCAAAGAAAGACGAGGCAGAAGACGCACAGAGTAATTTCGCCGTGTCTTCTTCCCCGCCTCTGTTTTTGACATCGCAAGCAGATTATGAAACAGCTGTAAACCAGGTGAAAAAATATATTCAAGCTGGAGACATCTTTCAAGCAAATCTTTCCCTGCGATTTCAAGCGTCTACATCGGCTTCAGGTTGGGAAATTTACCAAGCCTTGCAAAAAATCAATCCTTCTCCTTTTGCCAGCTATTGGCGATCGCCTTGGGGAGAAGTGATCAGTTGTTCGCCGGAACGATTGGTACTGTTGCAAAATCGACAAGCCGAAACCAGACCAATCGCTGGGACGCGATCGCGTGGCACCACTCCACAACAAGATATTCAATTGGCACAAGATTTACTCAGCAACACCAAAGAACGTGCAGAACACATCATGCTGGTGGATTTAGAACGCAATGATTTAGGGCGAGTTTGTGAATGGGGAACGGTTACAGTTGACCAATTGCTGACAATTGAAAGATATAGCCATGTGATGCATCTTGTCAGCAACATCAAAGGTACTTTAAAAGACAATCAAACTACCATTGATTTGATTCGCGCCACGTTCCCAGGTGGAACAATTACAGGCTGTCCCAAAGTCCGTTGCATGGAAATTATTGAAGAATTAGAACCCTGGCGACGCAGCTTGTTCTACGGTTCCTGCGGCTATTTAGATTGGCGCGGTAATTTAGACTTAAATATCTTAATTCGTACCTTGTTACTAGCTCCCGTGTCTCAAGAAGCTAGGGGAACAGGGAAAGAATTCCTGACTCAGAACCCCCCACTCAACACCGTCTGGGGACAAGTTGGCGCGGGAATTGTCGCAGACAGCGATCCGGAAAAAGAATGGTATGAATCTCTGCACAAAGCTCAGGCACAACTGGCAGCCCTGAGAATGCTGAATAGGGAATAGGGAATAGGGAATAGGGAATAGGGAATAGGGAATAGGGAATAGGGAATAGGGAATAGGGCACTTGTACTGAGCGCAGTCGAAGTATTGGGCATAGTTATTCTCCTTGTCTCCCCCCACTCCCCACTCCCCACTCTCCAC
>NZ_WBKM01000163.1 GCF_015714725.1 Nostoc sp. WHI | reverse complement strand
TTCAAAGGGGGTAGGGTGTGGGGGGTAGGGTGTGGGGAACCCACGTTTAAAAACGTGGGATTGTAACAAGGACACTGTTTTTCTCGCGCTTTGCGTCTCGAAAAACATCTTTTTTTAAACTGAGCTTTAAACTCAGAACTAAAGTTTTTATTTAAACCCCTACACCCTAAACCCTACACCCTACACCCTGTTTTTTGTAATTAAACGATATTTGATTTGTTCTTCTGGGTTATCAGGATTCTCAGTCGTGTACTCAATGACTCGTACTTGTATTGGCTCAAAACCTTTTTTTCTCAGTTTGCTAGAAGGATAAATATAACTTAAATAAGAACCATCTTCTATTGCTTCTTCGTTTAAAAATTTAACGTTAGCAGGTATTCTTCCTAAATAATCATGCAACTGATCGACCATCAATGAGATTTTTTAATACATCCCGCATTGAATCTCTCGACCACAGGCTCATTGCTATTACCAGGCAAACTACTAGTTGTGCTGGTAACGACCGATGACGTTCCTCTTCGACTTTAGTTTTAGCGATCGCCTCTTCGATTGAAGTTGCTGGAATAGCTATCTCTATTGCTTTGAATATCTCAGTACTCTGTATCTTGGGAGACATTAATGAGAATTCTTTCAGATGCACCGTACTTGATTTCCATTTTTGGAAACAATACCTAATTTACAACTGTTTGAGCCTTAACTGAACCGTATTGGCTTCTATTACAGGCTGGGATTTTATTCTGGATGCTTTATTTGTATCAGGCTTTTCGTGAATTGGTATTAGACATTGAGCCAGAGACTCAATGAAGGCATTCCCAGGCGGCAGCCCAGGAATGAGTAAAGCCCTATCAAGTTAGGTTTTTAGGACTTGTGTGTACACCGTAGCCTTTTTAAGGGGGGTTAGGGCAGGGCTGATTCATTCCCTAAAACAGGTAAAATTGCAAGTGTTGAGGGGAGGAAAATTATGGGTAGTTCTCTGATTGAACAACTGCGGCTTGTGGAAGATTTTAGAACGAAAGATGGTCGAAGGCATCCACTTTGGTTGGTATTAGTGTTTGTAATAATGGGCACTATGAATGGATACGTCGGTTATCGTGCATGGGGAGATTTCGTCAAACGGCATCGTTGGGCATTGATAAAAACATTTGAAATAGAAAAACATGGTGTTCCTTCTTACTCAACAATCCGACGTGTAATCATGGGAGTAGACTTTGAGAAACTGGTGAAAATATTCAAGTTGTACAAAATTAGGACTTACGCATTGACAAAGTGGCAAAAGAGTGGATTGATAAAAAGTATCATCCACTGACTAGGTATCGGACAATCAGAGAAATCAGCAAACTCTCCACAGCACAATGCAATCTGGAACATTACACGCTGTTTTTGCACTTCAGTTCCAAAACATGGGGGATGTTGTAGATTAGCAGAGATATTAGAAAACGTGTCACACGACAGTGTGAACAGATTTTTGCTGAGAGAGAGATACGAACCGAAAGATTTATTCGATACAGTCAAGGAAATCATAGATATAGTAGGCGGGATTTTAAGTGTTGATGACACAGTAGTAGAAAAATTGTATAGTGACCCAAAGAATGCAGAATTAATCGGTTATTTTTGGTCTGGGAAACATCATAAGAGCATCAGAGGAATAAATTTAATCACGCTGTATTACAGTGATGTGCATGGAAATTCAGTACCAATTAATTACAGAATATACGACAAAAAGGAGGGAAAGAATAAGAACGATTATTTTCAAGAAATGCTTACCGAAGTGATAAATTGGGGTGTAAAGCCAAGAATAGTGACAGGGGACAGTTGGTACTCAGGAGTAGAAAACTTAAAATTTTTAAGAAACCAGAAATTAGGTTTTCTATTTGGGGTAGAGAAAAATATAACTGTCTCAAATGAACCAGGAAAGTATTGCCAAGTAAGCAGTCTGGATATTCCCGACCAAGGTTTGAGAATTCACTTGAGAGAATTTGGATTTATCAAGTTGTTTAGGAAAGTCTTTAAAAAAGAAGACTCTAGACACTATGTATTATATCTACCAGATGAAGAATCTCTACAGGAAATAACTAGAAGCGAATTTGTGGCAATTCATGATACCCATTTGGGAATTGAAAGTTTTCACAGAGCTATCAAACAAGTATGCGGGATTTGTCGATTCATGGTTAGAGATAGCCAAGCGATTAAAACACACATATTCTGTTCACTTCAAGCATTTGTTCGTTTAGAAAAAATGCGCTCTGAAAACATAATTTCTAATTGGTATGAACTGCAAAGAAACTTATTCACTTTAGTTTTGCGTGATTACATTGTAGAAAATCTTACCAATAATTGTGTTGCTTCGTACGCATGAATGGGATTTTTTGTCAATGCGTAACTCCTATAAGCTTGTGTTTAAAACTTACACATTGACAGAAAAGCTTAAATGACAGATATGCTTTTCAAGGCTTTTAGCTAGATTTTTCAACTACCTTTTGCAATGCCTGCGGTGGTCACTTAGCCAGTTTAATGAGGCTTTGAGCCTCACTAATGAGGCTCTGAACTCCATTAACGAGTTTTTTGGCGGACGCAGATCATAACTCCACTCTTCAGATCCTCAGCCCCTCTGCTTCTTGGTCAATTGCCGACTCAAAGCTAGTACAACACGCCGTAAATAAACCACCCATTCCAAATTAATGAAAAGCTTACGCTGTATTCATTTTGAATTCCGCTTTGCTGTACTAGTTATTTTGTGTAGCAGGTTGTACCTAGAGTATCTTCAGGTTTGAACTCATTACATTCTCTGGGATTTTGACGCTCTAATGACCAGCCATAGGGTTTATCGGAGGTGACGACACCATTAGCCAGAGTTGTTAGTCGAAAGTT
This sequence comes from Nostoc sp. WHI, assembly GCF_015714725.1. Taxonomy (GTDB): domain Bacteria; phylum Cyanobacteriota; class Cyanobacteriia; order Cyanobacteriales; family Nostocaceae; genus Nostoc. The sequence goes on along the minus strand of NZ_WBKM01000163.1, from coordinate 736 downwards.
AGCCCCCCGAAAATTAGTAAACAGCAACTTGGCATCTTTTAAGTTTGCTGCTTCCAAATTGGCGCTGATGAAACCGGCATAAGACAGATCGGCACTTTCTAGGGATGCTGATTTCAAATTTGCACCTGTTAAGGAAGCGCCATTAAGATTCGCCGAATTCATAGCTGCACCTTCTAGATTTGCACCAGTAAGATCGGCATTGGTGAGATTAACTTGAGATAATGTAACACCGCTTAAATTAGCCCCTCGCAAATTTGCTCCAGTTAGATTCAGTTGAGTTAGGTCAGCCCCACTCAAATCGCACCTGGGACAGGCACTCGTTGCCTTCAACTGATCCAAGTCTTGCTGATTTAATGCAAAGGTCTGCTCTGCAAACCCGAAACAAGCTAACAAAGCAACGGTAGCGACAATCTTAAGTTTCATATTTTTTACAGATATTTCAAGGATGACAAGTAACGAACACTGCCTACTGTCATATTTACATATACGGCTTCCCTAACGAAGAACAGGGATGAAGCATTGATTAAGAAGCTGTAAAAATACTATAAATTCTAATGATAATACTACTCAAACTGAAATATAAGCTATAGAATCGAATCACAAAGCAACTATACCGAACCAACTATAGACTACTATATATGTGATCCCCCTAGCTCGATGCAAATACGACTAGGGGGATCTTGTTTTTGGGCATTGGGTATTAGGTATTGGGCATTGGGCATTGGGCATTGGGCAT
>NZ_WBKM01000015.1 GCF_015714725.1 Nostoc sp. WHI | reverse complement strand
AACTAATGCCCAATGCCCAATGCCCAATGCCCAACTTTTACTGAACCACCAATTGAATATTTTGCAGTTCACACTTCGTCTCAGCTGTAGCCAGACGTTCGATTACCTGTTCAGCACTCATCAAACGCTTGAGTACTACTTGACCTATAGTCTGACTAGTGGATACTGGTATTGTTGGCTTTACTTCCACGGTTAAAATGGCTTCTTCAACTCGATAAAGCCACAGCAATTCGTTTTGTTCTGCTAGACAAATATTCATTCGCTGAATATCTGGTTGACGTCGCCATGCGGTTATCTGCCAGAGTCCATCGGATGCCCACACTCTGGCAACTGCCCATCCCTCAGATAGAAAGAAATACTTCACGGTTTTAGTCTCACTATTAGCCTTTCAATCTGCTGTCCACGATATCGCGATCGCTTTATTCGCTGATGTAGAAAAATTAGATTTTGTAAGTATAACCATGTAACCCATGCAACCGATTTCTACAAGAAACCGCTCTTTAGGCGTTTATACCCAAGCAGCAACAGGCTAAGTTTTAATGTACACTACTTGGGCTGTTGTCAGAGCTTAACAAAGCTATTCCCTAGTAACTGTGAATTTACAACAAATTTTATCAATGTTTTAAATCTTAATTAAATAAAAATTTTTCAGTATTTTAATGAATGTCAAAGTCTCTATTTTTGTCAATGATTTTTTGTAACAAACAAATGCAATCACTTAGTAGCAATAAACTTAACTTATGAAGTTGATTCGCACAAGAGCCACAAATCTAGTAAAATTGCTAACCGCTAATATCAAAAATCATACTACTATGACCTGGTTTTCCTTGTTTGCGAAACGGTGGGGTCGGATTACACAATTCCTATCTTTGTTCAGTCTATGTTTATTTTTAGTTGTTAGTTGCGCTCCTGGTCCTAAGCCTTCTACCCCACCATCTGGTTCTGTAAATAGCCCAACAGGTGATGGTCGGATTACTATAGGTACAACAGCGAAACCGAGAACACTTGATCCTGCTGATACTTATGAGTTAGCATCTTTGGGTTTGGTGTTTAATATGAGCGATCGCCTCTACACCTACGAACCAGGAAGCATAGAAATTAAGCCCCAACTAGCCACAGCATTACCTAAAGTTAGTCAAGATGGCTTAACTTATACCATCCCCTTACGTCAGAAAGTGGTTTTTCACGATGGAACTCCCTTTAATGCCCAAGCAATGGCCTTTACCATCCAGCGCTTTATTGAAAATAAAGGAAAACCATCCTTCTTACTAGCTGATACAATAGATTCCGTGAAAACCACAGGTGAGTATGAGTTAACAATCAAGCTGAAAAAGCCCTTTGCAGCATTTCCCTCACTGCTGGCGTTTCCTGGGGTATGTGCAGTTTCGCCCAAAGCTTACGAACTCGGTGCAGGTAAATTCAAGCCAAATATTTTTGTTGGAACTGGCCCTTACAAGTTAGCGCAGTATGGTACCGATTCACTGCGATTTGATGCCTTTGATCAGTATTGGGGAGAAAAACCAGCTAACAAGGGTGTTAACGTCCAAATTCAAACCAGTCCGGTTAATTTATTTAATGCTTTTCGTACAGGTGCAGTGGATGTAGCTTATCTGTCGCTGCAACCAGATCAAATACGGAGCTTGGAAGAAGGTGCGAAAAAAGGGGATTGGCAAGCGATCGCGGCTCAGGGTAGTGTAGTAAGCTATTTCGTATTAAACCGGAATCAAAAACCTTTAGATAAATTAGAAGTAAGACAAGCGATCGCGTCAATAATTGACCGTCCACTTTTAAATGAGCGAGCGTTACTTGGTCAAGCGGCTCCGCTTTATAGCATGATTCCTACTACGTTTAATGTATCTGTGCCATTATTTAAAGATAAATATGGTGATGCTAACTTTGATCAAGCTAAACAATTATTAACTAGTGCTGGTTTCTCCAAAGAAAATCCGGCAAAAGTCCAAATTTGGTATCCTTCTAGTTCGCCTACTCGTAGTTTGGCAGCACAGACACTCAAATCTCTTGTTGATACCAAGATGGATGGAATATTGCAATTTGAAGTTACCCCTGCGGAAGCTCCTACCTTTTTTAAAGACATTTCCAAAGGATTATATCCAGCAGCTTTACTTGATTGGTATCCAGATTTTTTAGATCCAGATAATTACGTCCAGCCGTTTTTATCTTGTAACAAAGGTTCAGTTACTAAAGGATGCGAAGATGGAGGCAGTCAAACTCAGGGTTCGTTCTACTATAGCGAAGCTATAAATAAACTGATTGATCAGGAACGCAAAGAACAAAACCCCGAAGCGCGTCAGAAAATTTTTACCGAAATTCAAACGCAAGTAACAACTGATGTACCTTACGTTCCTTTATGGCAAAGCAAAGACTATGTATTTGCCCGAAAAGGTGTTAGCAACGTACAACTTAACCCTACTCAAATTCTGGTTTACCAGACAATTAAAAAGTAGTCATTAGTCATTAGTCATTGGTCATTGGGCATTGGGCATTGGGCATTATAGCGGTTTGCAGTTGAGTCCAATACAGACCTAACTCCCAACCCTTTGCCTACAAGGGAAAGCAAGTAAGACTCAAAGCCTCTCTCCTTGTAGGAGAGAGGTCAAAACTGTACTCAAACGAGAACTACTATAGTAATTGGTCATTAACAAATGACAAATGACAAATAACAAAGGACAAATAACTAAAATATGTCTCGCTCTAAAGCCTTACAATATTACATTGTTTCCCGATTGCTTCTCGCGCCACTTCAGCTATTAACTATCATCACCATTGTATTTCTCTTACTAAGAGCAACACCAGGAGATCCAGCAGATGCAATTCTTGGTGGACGTGCGCCCGAAGCCGCTAAAGAGGAATTACGAAAACAACTCGGTTTAAACCTTCCTCTGTGGTTACAGTACCTCAATTATTTGGCAAGCATACTGCGTTTTGACTTAGGAACCTCTTTAATGAGTCGAGGACAAAACGTTTGGGACATAATTGGCCAATATTTCCCGGCGACGGTGGAGTTAGCAGTATGCAGTATGGCGGTTGCACTCATCGTTGGGATTTTAGTTGGTACTCTCTCAGCCTCTCGTCCTGGAACATATTTTGATGTCGGTGGGCGCTTATTTGGGATCATCACCTACGCACTCCCCATGTTTTGGGCGGGAATGCTTTTGCAGTTGATTTTCTCAGTCCAATTGGGTTGGTTTCCTAATTCCAACCGCTTTCCGCCCAATCTTCCGGCTCCCATTCCTGTAACTGGATTGTATACAATTGATAGCCTACTCGGTGGAAACTTTACCCAGTTTTTCACATCTTTGCACCATCTTGCCCTACCGAGTCTCACACTAGGAATTTTGCTCAGTGGGATTTTTGAGCGGATTGTGCGAGTGAATTTAAAGCAAACCTTGCAAGCAGATTATGTAGAAGCCGCTAGAGCTAGAGGTATTGGTGAAAATAAGATTTTAGTCTCCCATGCTTTAAAAAACGCGCTAATTCCGGTGATTACAGTCTTAGGATTAACTTTTGCTTCTCTATTGGGTGGGGCGATTTTGACAGAGGTAACATTTTCTTGGCCTGGGTTAGCTAATCGATTGTATCAAGCGATCGCCGATCGCGATTATCCCACAGTTCAAGGAGTACTCGTGTTTTTTGGTGCGATCGTTGTGAGTGCCAGCATTTTAATTGATATTTTGAATGCTTATGTAGATCCCCGAATTCGATATTAAGCTGCTTGACATTTTGTTAATTTTCTTGGGAAATACCACTGGCTAAAATACCAAGAATTTTATTCACATCTTTGAGATAATATTCGCTTAAATCAATGCTCAATGTTTGTTTTTCTAGTTTTAGGAATTGCCAAATACTGCCCGTTGTGACTGCACCATAAATTATTTTAATCTCACTTGCCGCTTGCTCATTAAAAATTTGGGCTGCTACCATTTCGGCTGCACACTGACCTAAACCCGCATTAATATTTTCTTTTTTAGCTTCTACAACTGTAATTACTGGGGCTGTCAAAATTAGAATTTCTGGAGATTTCGTAATAATAAAATCGCAAGTGCCGTTTAATCCTTTGCTATTATCGACAGTGAAATCTACACCAGAAAACAATCCAATTTGTTCTCGTAATTGTCGGCGTAAATCAACTAAAATTGGAGCAATAATTAACTCAGAACGCGCTTTTTCACTATTACTACCTAAAGCGATCTCCAGGTTATAATTGAGTGTTTCTACAAGTAAATTACTCCCTGCTAATTCAGGAACTTCGGCAAAAATATTGCGTTTTTCTAATGTGCTTAAACTAAACTCTTGTTTTGTTTTGCTTTAGCTAAACTAAACTCACTGTAAGCCATAAAACTACTACTCGCTTTCGCTTTTAAACAGAAGCTTGAAATTACTGTCCAACATCTAAGTTAAAGTAGAAACTACCGTTAATAATTCTGTAGACATTATGCTATTCCAAGTCAGAACAAATGCTGAGATGCTCAATTAAATTATTAGTTCACTATTTAAAGTATCAAACCTTACCTTTGTAAACCCATTCATCCCACCATTTAGCAACGCCCCCAATTGAATTGGAGTAGCAGCACCTTAAAAAAGATGAACTATGTGGGCAAATATTTGATGATGAGTACTACCATTGCTTACGCCGTGATTGATGGCGTTAAAGCTAGGGAAGAAAAAGGCAACTACAGTACAGAACGTATTAACTTTGACTCTAATCGCTCTGGTTAAGTTTTCGTTACATAGTTATAAATTTTCCCGCCCACTTACTTACGCTAATTTTTTATTGTTAATGTGTTTTTTTAATCTGAAATTTGTGTTTTATGTGGCTTACTTAATTTCAACCATCCCTTTGTCTTGTGGCTTAAATTCCTTGGTAAACTTTGTTGCCTTAGAATACTTAGCGCCCGTCAAATGAGTTTCACTCAAATCAGCTTCACTCAAATTAGCGCTCGTCAAATCAGAGTAACTCAAATTGGTCTTCTTCAGATTAGCACCTTGCAAATCAGCCTCCGTCAGATTAGTCACTTGCAAATCAGCGCCCGTCAAATCAGCGCTCGTCAAATCAGAGTAACTCAAATCAGAGTAACTCAAATTGCTCTTCTTCAGATTAGCCCCTTGCAGATCAGTCTTTGTCAGAGTAGCCTTCGTCAGATTAGCCCCTTGCAAATCAGCATCTGTCAGATTAGCCTTTTGCAACTTAGCGTTTCTCAAATCAGCTCCTAGATTCAGAACTGAGGGTAGAGGTAAATTGGGCAAAACCCTTTTTAGGATATTATTAAAACCTTGACTCTTATTTTGATCACTGGAGCTTAAATATCCTAGAGATGCTTCCTTAAGATCAGCACCCCTAAGATCAGCATCTTGAAGTTTCGCTTTGCTCAAGTTTGCACCTTGTAATTTAACACCATTCAAACTGGCACTCGTTAAGTCTGCATTACTGAGATTAATTCCGCTCAAGTCTATACCACTAGACACTTGGATTTTTTTTAAGGTATTTCCTTTATCTCGGAGTTGTTCGAGTGCAAATCGACTGATGCCTCGAACTTTGTCATTATCAGATTGCAAAATTTCCCAAGAACGATACTGCTCTTCCAGATTTAATTTTGGTGGCTGGAGGGCATCGTTTATATAGGCAATAACTGCGATCAGAATAGAAAGGCGACCTATTTGTTCGAGTAGGGGAAAAATATCCATTTCCTTGGTTAAAATATTTAATTTTTCTATAGAAGGCTCAACTTTAAACCAAAGAAAATTTTGCCACCAAGAAGACTGTCGTTTAGCCTGAAGCTTCTGCTTACGATAATCCTCGAACATTTGGTGAAAGCGATCTTCCTCGATCCCGTAAGAGTCTTTCGCACTCTTGACTGCCTGAGTTAATCGATACTCTCGAATAACCTTGTCACCAATCAGATCGATAATGTCAAACTGTTCTATCAATTCTTTGATTTTCTTTTTCTCCTCAGAGGAAATCAGCAACTCTTTAAAGAACTTGTCTATATTTTCTAGTTCTTCAAGCTTAAGTTCTCTCCGAAAATCGTTTATTTGATTCTCAGGAATCAAATAAATATATTTACAGTCAACTCCTTCAAACTTGGTTGTGTCTGTTACCTGCCAGTTTTGAATACAAATACCTGTAAGTTTAGTATTACTGAGATCTGCACCATCAAGCTTGGTGCTAACGAGTTTCGCATTTTCGAGATTAGCTCCTCGTAGGTTAGCATCAGATAGATCCGTCCCTTCAAAATTAGCGTTAGTGAGATCAAAATCACTTAGGCAGATCCCCCTAAGTTCAAGATAAGCGAAGTCTTCGCCCATCTCAATTCGGAATTTGCTTATAAATTGAACCCTAACTAATAGACAAGATATTTTTAAACAAAATTGCCAAAAAATAAACGGTATCTTTTTTGAATGCCATTTACTTGATTGCTTGAATTTACTTTTAATAAACTTAATAAACATAATTTTATCTCTTTTTAGAGTATAAACTTAACCAGAGATCGGAGTTGATCATTAGCTTGCGGATTTTATAATAACGGAGATAGCTATTACCAAAATGAGCATATTCTATTCTTTTAGCTCCTTGCCATCGGGTGTGCTTCAAGTTTGCTTTGGTAAAGTTTGCATTGTGAAGGGTAGCGTAAGAAAAGTCGGCATTAGTCAAATCAGCTTCTTGAAAGTTTGTGCCAAACCAGTGACATAACCAAACACCACAATCACGGATTAATCGATAGTTTGGATTACCTTTAATAGATTGCCAGCCAATAAAGATACCAGGCATACCAGGGATACCAAGGATAAGGATAAAACCAAAGAAAGTAAAGATACCAAGGATAAAGATAACAAGCATATATTTGTTATAAGTAACAGTCATAATTTGAACAAATATAATTGCCAAGCTAAAAGATGAGACAATATTTATAATTAGCACTCCACAAATAAATGGAATCCAAAAAGAATTATCAGAACTTTGTATAAAATTATAATTATATAAAACTAGTCCTATTATCATAATAATAATGGATATTGGTACTAAGATAAAAAAGTGATTTCGATCAAACAAAACTTTAGTTACTCGAATTAAGCCGCTTATAATAATGCACCATGATAAAGTATTTGTAAGAGGTTGATCTAGCATAACTAAAAATATCGTAATTGTAGTCATGAGAAATCCCCACACAGCCTCATCCATGTTTTTTAGAAGGCTGATTATCCAAAAATGAAGAAAACCAACAATAAAGATTGCTATATAAGCAATTGTTATCATATATTGAGTGTTGAATTGACTGTCTGCTAGCTGAAAAAACAAAGGTGTTGCAAATAATATACCGATAGAGAGTGCAACTACCATTCCCAAAGAACTAACAAAGAAAGTAATGTTAAGAGAAATTAGACTCGACAGAAAGCTCATTCCTGTTATGGCATTATCAAATTTTGCATCTGCAAGTATTGCTTCACTAAAATTTGCTCCGTGGAGTCGAGTATTTCTAAAGTTGGCTCCTTGAAGCTGTGAGCCGCTAAAGTTGGCTCCTTGAAGCTGTGAGCCGCTAAAGTCGGCTCCTTGAATATCTGCCTTTTTTAAGTTTTGTCCTCGTAAATTAACATTCGTGAAATTTCTGATTCCCTCACCATATTTTTTCAGTAAGTCCTTGGCAGTTAATTTTTTGAGTTTTTTCATGGTACGCTCATTTTTTTACTGACAAAACTCAGATAATTTTAACGTCTCACTGATGAATCAGGGCTATTTCATTCTAAAAAGTTGCTTAAAACTGGAGTTTAGACTAACGCTCTTTCATTACTCTCATTAGAGAATAATATGGTAAAGTGTCGTAAACTATTTGCTGGACTATGTTTGGGGGAAGAGAGCCTGCGGAAACTATAAAATTTCTGGATGATTCCTATGAATGGTATAGAAAGCTGTTTCCAGAAGTAAGAAGTTTTGAGGCGTTTAAATATCTTCATGTAGCCCTATTTCATCACTCTGGTCAAAGAAAAATTTCAGCCAACTTCTAAACAAGGCACAGAAACTGGGTTTGGAGCTTTATTTTCTAACATTATGGCCAAAATCATCTCTTTTGCCTAAAAGTCTTGTGTAGTAAGGATTATTGTTTTATTCTTTCATGAGAGTGATGAAAGAGCGTTAGAGCGATCGCATTTGTTATTTCGGCGATCGCAATTGTTATTTCGGCGATCGCATTTGCTAAATCACTGTAGAGATCGCTGGTTGTAACGCAAAGATGAGCGTTTCTTGCTGCTAAGACTTTGGTTTATGAGTCGAAGCAACGTGCAACTCTTTCAACTGTTTATCATCTACACTCGAAGGCGCATCTGTCAACAAACAACGGGCTTGTTGTGTTTTGGGAAAAGCAATCACATCTCGAATAGATTCTTCCCCAGCTAGCAACATCACCAAACGATCTAAACCGTAGGCGATGCCACCATGCGGCGGTGTACCATATTCAAATGCTTCCAAGAGAAAGCCAAATTTACTTTGTGCTTCTTCAGGAGATAAACCGATCGCTTCAAATACCTGCTGTTGAATTTCTCGCTGATAAATCCGCAGACTTCCGCCGCCAACTTCTACGCCGTTGAGTACTAAGTCGTAAGCTTGAGCGCGTGCAGTCTTTAAATCACTCAAATCATCAGGATGCGGTGCTGTAAACGGATGGTGTAGTGCTTCTAAGCGCTTTTCGCCAGCATTCCACTCGAACATCGGGAAATCTGTAATCCACAGCAAGTTGATTTTTTCTGGATCAATTAAGCCAAATTCTTTAGCGATCGCTTGCCGTAATCTATCTAATGTCTTATTAACTGTAGCAGCATCACCAGCCCCAAATAACAATAAATGTCCAGCTTTTGCACCTGTACGGCGTAAAATTTCTTGTTTTTGTTCTTCACTGAGGTTATCTTTAATCGCGCCAATGGTATCAATTTCGCCATCATCTCTAACGCGGATAAAAGCTAAACCTTTAGCACCGGCTTCGCTGGCTTCTTTAAATAAGTCGCCGCCTGGTTTAATGCGGACATTAGAAATTACATCGTTACCGTTGGGAATGGGCAAGATTTTGACGATACCACCATTAGTAACAGTGTCTCGAAAGACTTTAAAACCAGAGTCTTTGACAATATCGGAAACATCAACTAATTCCAAATCATAGCGTGTATCTGGTTTATCACTACCGTAGCGTTCCATCCCTTCAGTGTAAGTAAGACGGGGAAAAGGGCGCTGTAACTCAATACCTTTAACTGTTTTGAAGATATGGCAAACTAAGTTTTCATTCAGTTCGATAATTTCTTCTTGAGACATGAAGCTCATTTCCATGTCCAACTGGGTAAATTCCGGTTGTCTGTCGGCGCGCAAGTCTTCGTCACGAAAGCAACGAGCAATCTGATAATATCTATCTAAGCCGGATACCATCAGCAATTGTTTAAATAGCTGGGGTGATTGCGGCAAAGCATACCACTCACCAGGATTGACGCGACTGGGGAGAACATAATCCCGCGCTCCTTCTGGGGTAGAACGGGTAAGTATTGGGGTTTCGACTTCGATAAAACCTTCCAAATCTTCCAGATAACGACGCATGGCTTTGACAACTTGATGACGCAGTTGCAAATTTTGCGCCATGCGATCGCGTCGCAAATCTAAATAACGATATTTCAGCCGCAAGTCTTCCCGCACTGTCTCAGTGTCAGCTACGGAAACTTGAAAAGGTAACTGTTTGCGGACAGCATTGAGGAGTTCAATTTTATCGGCGTAGATTTCTACCTCGCCTGTAGGGATGCGAGTATTGAGCGATTCTTCGGGACGTTGCGTTACTCTGCCAGTGATTTCGACGACATACTCATTTCGCAAAGCATTTGCTTGTTCGTAAGAATCTGGGGTGCGTTGCGGATCGCTGACGATTTGGACAATTCCAGAGCGATCGCGTAAATCTAAAAATATCACACCACCATGATCGCGGCGACGGTCTACCCATCCGTAAAAGGTAACAGTTTTTCCAATATGTTCTTTTCGGAGTTCGCCGCAATAGTGAGTTCGCATAGGTGTTAGTTCTGTTTGTCTGGGCTAGATTGACAAGAAAAGTCAAAGCCTTCCCATTATCTAGCATCAATAGTAATTGTAGTAGTTCTAGTGAAAGAAAAAATTAAATAATCTCACATTATAACAGAAACCCTCTGCATACCGACAAACTCTAACACTTCGGCATTTTCTTGTTCAACCCCTAAACAAAGTTCAATAGCTTCTTTAATCCGCTCTATCAGTTCGTCTAGAGATTTGGCTTGGGTGTGACATCCAGCAAGACTAGGTACGGAGGCAACAAAATAACCTTCAGAGTCGCGTTCTATAATCACATTGAATTCTCTGGTCATGTTGAAATTTTTGTTTGGTCGGGTAATCTAATTTTAGAGTAGTCCGGTAGCTGCGTAGTTTACCGCCGTAGGCATCGCCAAAAAAAGATTATGCCAATAAAATGGCGTTTGGTTGTATTCATGGCTCATATAAACAAAATAGGTAATAAAGCTATGACACCGACAACAGCAATTACCAGCTTAACCGATGCCCATAATCGCTTCGGTTTAGTCCGAATTGAAGACGAGCAGTTTTTTCCAGAGTGGTCTGAGGGATTACCTAAAATTACTGAAGCTGAGAAAATCTCCCTAGATGTACTACGTCGCAGATATCTATATCATCGTGCTGAAGGGGATTTGTTAGAGGGGACAGTGATGTTGTTGGTTGTGTCTCCCTTACTAGCAGTAGCAGGATTTTACGATCCTCCTTTTAAAATTGCCGCAGAGTCATCAGTAGAGTTGGTACTGAATGATGGAGAGGAAGTACTGCGTGGACGCATTGACGTTTTGGTGCTGCAAAACCAATTGTGGGTGATGGTGTTAAAGTCGAAAAAAACCACGCTTTCGGTTTGGTCAGCTTTGCCGCAAGCATTAGCTTATCTAATGGCTAACCCTCATCTTGATAAACCTGTCTTTGGGATGTTGACTAACGGAGACGATATTTTATTTATTAAATTGAAGCGATCGCCTACTCCTCAATATAATCTGTCGCGGGTGTTTGCTTTGTTTACCTCTGCTAGAGAGGTGTATGAAATATTGCAAATTCTTAAACGTATCGGTCAAGCGATGTCTACAACGGGCGTAGATGCAGCACCTGTATCATAACCGAATAATTGATTTAAGTAGGTGGGCAGGGAAATTTATCACTATGTCATTGCGAGCGGAGCAAAGCGAAGTGTTCACGTAGCGTCTCGTAGAGAAGCAATCGCAGGGGTTTTGGGCGATTTACATTTTGTCATATAGTTGGGTTTGTTTGTGACTACCTACTTAATCAAGATGGTGCATTCAACCCAATCTCCGAATCTTAATCGCTGTCTCCATAAAAATCTTCATCTAATAACTGTTCTATCAGAAAAGGACAATCGAGAGGATATTCTGCGTCAGTTGGTTTTATCACTCCTAATTTAGCTTTTTTACTGGAAGTCCCCTAGAACACCGATTCATTAATCCCCAGAACAGGTTTCCGTTTTGGGGAAGACTAGATTTTCGTTCAACGAAGCAAACTGGGGCTTTTCGTCACAATTTTGAATACTGAATCGGTGTTATAGACCTACACTAGGATATTATATTTAGAGTTGCTGTTGTTCAGCCACTTTTACTTTTTTGAATAATTACAATATCCAGTGTGAGTAACGTTATGCGTGATTTCATAATTAAGTTTGTCCAAACTATCGGACAGATACTAAGTGTTCCGATGCTCATATTGTTTCTCTTGAGTAAAAATAAAGAAGTAATTATCTTAGATGTCAGGGAATGGATAAAAAGAGTTGATAAGATTAAAGAATCTAGTCCCGACTGGATTAATTTGCTATATTTGCTTTCTATATATCAAGAATTTAGAAATGTTTACTATTACAGAGTTAAGCAGGGTGACTCGATTGGCTTTGCTCTTAGTCAGGGTTTCAAAATTTTATATAAACAATGCCCATCCCTTTTTCTTGACTCTGATAGTATTGGTTCCGGGCTATTTCTTCAACATGGATTCTGTACGATAATTTCAGCAGAGAGTATTGGTGAGAATTGCTCGGTTAGTCAACAGGTTACAATTGGCTATAACACTAAAGGTCGCCCCATAATTGGTAACAATGTAAGTATCGGTGCAGGAGCAAAAGTGATTGGTAAAGTAACTATAGATGATAATGTCAAAGTAGGGGCGAATGCAGTCGTAGTCAAAAATGTTCCCAAAAATTGTGTTGTTGTCGGTGTTCCAGCTTATGTAGTCAAGAGAGATGGGGTAAAAGTAAAAGAAGAGTTGATCTGAATTTATTTATTAATAAGACTGTTTTTGATTGCATTGATTGCATTGGTATACTCCCAATGCAATCAAAAATTACAGAAGTGTTGAATGTTAAGAAAAAGCTGATAAAAATAGCCCAAAACATGATAAATTTTGGGTTAAAGACTCAAATATCTTACGTTTAGTAGTGATTATAAATTCATTTCCCAAAATTGTCAAAGATATCCTCAAAGGATTGCCAAAAAGTTTGGTTAAAAAATGATAGCCAATTTACCAACAGATGCTGTTGGGGTCATGGATAGACAGCAAGAACCCCTGCTCAGACTTCTGTAGTTATAGCTTGGGATAAAAGCGAATACTTGTGCTGTTTACGCTAATAGCTAGCTGTTGACAGTATAGAATAAACGGCAAATTAGGTGTGGGTGTGTTGGCGTAGCCCACCGTACCCTTCTCCTGTCGGAGAAGCTACGCGTAGCGTCTGTCTGCGACACGCTGCGCGAACGCAGAGAAGGTATCGCTACTTAAAAACTTTAATTGTCTGATTTATGCCCACAGTGTGCTAATTCTTGTTAACTTAAAAGGATGCTAATCAATGCTGAACTCCTACTGCAATACCAACGCTGTAAACGCCGACCTTTTTTGGATATCCACGGCGACAAAAGTCAGCGTGATGCTCCTAATGAGTTGCTGTGGAAACTGCAACAGGACAAAAGCGCTCATCAGCTGAGTGCTTTGGCACAGATGAGTTATCAACAACCAGATTATTCTTATGGAAACTGGGAAAAGGGAGAGAAGGCAACTCTAGAATTGATGCAACGTGGGGTTGAGTATATCTATAAGGGAGTACTATCAGCAACTTATTCTGAAGCATACACCCTGCTAAGTCGTCCAGATTTACTTGTGAAACAACCAGGACAATCTCATTTTGGAGATTGGCTCTACGTCCCGGCTAATATTGAACTCGGTAAGCGTCCCAAGCAAGAATATCAAGTTGTCGCTGCATTTCATGCCCAAGTGTTGGCAACAGTGCAGGGAGTTGCACCTGAAACAGCTTCGCTCATATTGCGAACCAAAGATAGAAGTTATGCGGTGGATTTGTTCAAATGGACGCCACAGATGCAGCAGATTTTAGAAGAGTTTATTCAAGTTTTAGAGTTACCGAATCCGCCAGAGGTGTTTATTGCTAGGCAAAAGTGTAATCTTTGCCATTGGTATAGTCAATGTTATGCGATCGCACAATCGGAAAAACATCTCTCACTGTTACCAGGTGTAACACCCATTCGCTACACTCAACTCCAAGCTTTAGCTATCACCACACTAGAATCTCTCGCTAACACCAGTCCCACCACCCTAGAAAATCTACTTGGTTTTGATAAGGAAGTAGCGCCCAAGCTAATAGTGCAAGCTCAATCTGCACTGGAAAAACGACCGCTTATTTTACCCTACCCGCTTCCAGTAGAAGATATCACATTCACAGCACCCATAGAGCTTTACTTTGATATTGAAGCACAGCCAGACTTAGATTTAAATTATCTTTTGGGGGTTTTAGTCGTTGATAGACTTGCCAACACAGAACAGTTTTATTCCTTTTTAGCAGATAAACCAGAAGAGGAGGAATTAGTTTGGCAGCAATTTTTGGATTTGGTTTGGCAATATCCCGAAGCGCCAATCTATCATTTTTGTGTCTACGAGTTTGATACAGTCAAACGGCTGGCAAGGCTTTACAGCACTCCTCACGCCTTAGTGCGTCCTGTACTGAGTCGGTTTGTGGATGTGTATGAACAATTAACCCAAAGTGTAGCATTACCAGTAGAAAGCTATGCCCTGAAAGCGATCGCTCGTTGGTTAGGATTTGAGTGGCGGGAAAAAGAAGCTAGTGGTGCCAAGTGTATTTACTGGTATGATCAGTGGTTAGAAACAGGCGATCGCACCTTACTAGAAATTATCCAAAGCTACAACGAAGATGACTGCCGTGCCACCCGCAGAGTCAAAGATTGGCTCGTCAACTTTTTCCAAGATGAATATGATTTGCGACTAGCTTAAGTAGTTTCGTATTTTCTAAACCTTTTCAATTGAGTAGAATACATGTTATTTGTAGGGACGCACAGCTAGCTGTGCGTCCCTAACGCATATTACATCCTTGAGCGTGGTCTTTTGTTTGTAATGTTTACACTTTCACCATAAAACTCTATGCAGCTAATTAAAAAAATCTTCACATCCCCACGAATTATTTACTTCTTTACCCCGATTCTAATTATTATTTTCTTATTCACAAACTTACCGTCAAATGCTGTTGAGATCAGTAGCATAGAGTTTATCGGAGAAGCTACTTTACCGAAAGGTTTAATCTTTAAAAAAACTGAACTTGGAGGTTTATCTGGAATTACCTATGATGCAAAAAACAACCTTTATTATGCTATTTCTGATGACCGTGGACAAAAAGCTGCCGCCCGTTTCTACACCCTGAAAATCGACTTAAGCAAGGGTTCCCTACAAAAAGGTGGAGTTATTCCTGTCAGCGTTACCACATTATTAAATGAAAATGGCCAAACATTGCGCCCTGGTGAAAGTGATACAGAAGGTATTGCATTAACTAATAAAGCGACTGTGTTGATTTCTTCTGAAGGCGATGCTGAAAGATTAATCAATCCTTTTATTAAAGAGTTTTTACTATCTTCTGGTAAAGAAATTACAACACTTCCCATACCAAACAAATTTTTGCCAGATAAAAGTAGTCAACAAGGTATCCGCAACAATTTAGCTTTTGAAAGCCTCACCATCACACCCAACGAAAAGCATCTATTTACAGCTACCGAAAATGCTCTAATTCAAGATGGTGTCGTAGCTAAACCCAAGATAGGTACTCCTTGTAGGATTTTGCAATACAACTTACTCACCAACCAGCCAGAAAAGGAATTTCTTTACCAAACTGAACCGGTGACACCGTTTTTGAATTTGACGGGCAAATTCGCTAGTGGATTACCTGATTTACTGGCACTCGATAATCAAGGACACTTCCTAAGTTTAGAACGGTCTTTTACTGGTTTAGGATTTGCTATTTTCCTGTTTCAGGTTTCCTTAGAAGGAGCTGATAATATTTATAATATAGATAGTTTGTTAGCAGTTGATTTTAGGAATATTAAACCAATTCAGAAAAAACTGCTGTTAGATTTGAGAAACCTAGATGTACAGCTAGACAACATTGAAGGCTTGACTCTTGGCCCTAAACTATCCGATGGACAGCAATCATTAATTCTCGTCAGCGACAATAATTTTAACTCACTCCAACGCACCCAGATATTAGCCTTTAAAATCAAAATCGAAACGCCACTAATCAGATTATTACGCCGTTTACTCCCGACTCTCAATCGATAACTGTACAGCAGTAAAGGCAATTGCCTTTACTTCTATTTATTTATTTGAAGCTTGTTTCTGTGTATTCACGGACTCGTTCAGGTAAATTTATCTAGCTTGTTTGTAGTTTCAGTGTAATTTCTCAACCGTGTTGCTTAAGAAATATGTTACATAATACTTAGGAGCTTTTACAGATAAATGCTCCATGCTTAAGAAAGCAAACTTGGTTCTTAAATTAGATAATTATTTATGTAAACACTCTGATATTTACTGAGATTTGAAAATTAATAATTAGTTAGACTTGTTAAAGTATTTTGCCAGCACTATTTTTCATAAATAATTTTTATGACACAAAGTAAAATTGAGAATATGGTAGGGCAAAAAGTAGAACCAGACGATTACGTTGGACAATTTCTAAACAATCGCTATTTAATCAGAGATTTGATTGCTAAAGGGGGGATGGGTCGAGTTTACCTAGCAGAGGATACTGTTAAAGATGGTATGCCGATCGCAATCAAAATTTTATCACTTAGTTTGGCAAACCAGCAAATGTCCCAACGCTTTGCCAGAGAGATTTTTATTGGCGCTCAATTAGGCCGCAAAAGCAAACATATTGTTCGTCTCTTCAGTTATGGAGTCACTGAGGAGAAAATTCCTTTTTATGTTATGGAATATCTCCAAGGTAAAAATCTCAAACAGATTCTCAAAATTCAGCCTTTAACAATATCAAAGTTTTTAGAGATTTGTAATCAAATTTGTTTGGGCTTACAATGTGCTCATCAAGGTATCAACCTCAAAGGAGAGATTTATCCTGTTGTTCACAGGGATATTAAACCAGAAAATATATTCATTAGTGAAGATAGCAAACAAGGTGAAATTATCAAAATACTCGATTTTGGTATTGCCAAGTTTTTAACAGAGCGAAGTGGGATGACGCTGACAGATTCTTTTATTGGCAGTTTGCCATACTGTTCTCCAGAACATATGGAAGGACGCAAATTGCTAGATGTTCGCTCTGACATTTACAGTTTGGGAGTACTAATGTTTGAAATGCTGACCGGAAAGCATCCATTTCAGACAAAAAGTAACTCCTTTGGTGTATGGTATCAAGCACATCGCTTTCAAATTCCACCTACAGTTGAGGAAGTAAATCCGCAAGTCAAAATACCCCAGTTATTACAAAAAATGTTGATGAGTTGTTTAGCTAAAGAAGCAAGCGATCGCCCCCAAAATATCAACCAAATATTAAAGGATTTAGAAGCTGTTAATAATCAGCTTAACGATAATAGTACTAGTAGTAATAGGATTCAACTCTCATTTCCAGTGCAGTTAGTACCTGCAACATTTTTATTAGAAAAAGAGTGTTTGCAAAAAAAATGGCCTGAAAACAAACCAATTGGTGCAATTGGTTTTCCACATTTGTTATATACTCCTCAAAGACTCATCCCAACTTTTTGGGCAATGTTGCCTAAGCAAGAAATTGCAAAGTTTTTGGACAAAATTCATAGTACCGAATTTATCAGTAAAATGAATGTCTACCCAATGCTATTATGGGTAACAGTACTATACGATGTCCAGCTTTGTCTGACTAAGTGGCTACCTTACTTTCTGGATTTAAAAGATAGTAAAGGGCAGAATATAGCACGTAGTTTAGCAGAAGTAGGCTACTATCATCTATTATTGTTTACTTTAGAAGAGCCAAACCTTTGCTCCCATGTAACAACTTTAAGCCTCACACCTAATCAGCGCCAGCAACTTATAGATTGTTTAGATATTAGTCAACAACAAAATGAATCAATTTTGCCTACCCAAGCTAAAAATATTTTAAAAACAGAGTACGAAAAAGTTAAATTGGATATCTTACACAAGTTAGCTGCAAATGAAAAAACTGAGAAAGAAGATTTAAAAAATTGGATGGATAAATTCTTGGATATTTTTTTAAACTTTTTACCACATCCTTGAAAGTCCGCTATCAAAAAATGCTTGCCCCCATTACCTAATGATATTTTTATATGTGTATTGCTAACTTTAAATGGACTAACGAATAGAGGTTATCAAAGTGAATAAAAGCCCATTTATATCTCCAAGTGGTACGGGCTTGCTTGCCAATCGTTATCAACTCAAGCAATTAATTGGCAGTGGTGGCATGGGTGAAGTTTTTTTAGCAAATGATATTTTGTTAGGAGGAACACCAGTTGCTATCAAGTTTTTGACTCAGACTGTTGTCAATACTAAGATGCAACAAGACTTTGCTCGTGAAGCTTTAATGAGTGCAGCTTTGAGTCAAAAGAGCATACATATAGTCCGGGCGTATGATTATGGCGTGAATGAAAAAGGAAAACCATACTATGTTATGGAGTATCTATGTGGCAAAAGTTTAAAGGATTTAATTCCGCTATCATTACCGATGTTTTTGACTCTCTCCCGCCAAATTTGTTTGGCCTTACAGTGCGCTCATCAAGGTATTAACATTGATGGCAAAATGTGTCCATTAGTTCATAGAGATATCAAACCTGCCAATATATTTGTTATTCCAGATCCGATATTGGGTCAGTTAGTGAAAATTCTAGATTTTGGAATTGCGAGATTTTTAAATTATGCATCAACAGCTAGTACAAGTAAGGGATTTAATGGCACCTTGCCTTATTGTTCTCCAGAACAATTAGATGGAGAAAAATTAGATAGTCGCTCTGATATTTACAGCCTGGGTGTGATGATGTTTGAGATGCTTACAGGCAAAAAACCCTGGCAACCAGAAACGGACTACTTTGGTGCTTGGTATAAAGCACATCACTTTGAACAACCAAAAGCGATCGCAGATGTCAAACCCACTCTTAAATTACCTCAGAAGCTAAATAATTTAATCATGGCTTGTCTTGCTAAAAAATCTTGCGATCGCCCACAAAATATCGCTCAAATTCTGCAAGCTCTAAACAATTTAGAACAGTCTAATTGTCCAAGTCTACCTACAATTTTAGCCTCTAGATCCATCCTTAGCTCTTCATTAGGTTCTGGATTACCAATCGCAGTAGAACAAAGCTGTCGGCAACTTTTATGGCCTCAAAATAAACCAATTCAAGAAATTGTTTTTCCCCAGGTTCTAGACACCGTACAAGGATCTATGACAGCACTATTGTTGATGTTGTCTAAACAAGAAATCAAAAACTATGCTCTTTCTACCCGTTACAACCAGTTTATCTTTATCACATCCCCTCACCCAATGCTGTTGTGGGTAACTGTACTCTACAATCGGCAATTGGCTCCTAAGTGGCTACCCTGCTACTTAGATATGCAAAATCTTCAAAATCGTAGAATGGTGAGTTTGCTGGCTGAAAATGAACGCTACCCTTTGATTTTCTTTAGCCTAGAAGCACTGCATTCCTGCACCAACGTTCTCAGCAGTCGCATTGAGCCAACTCAGCGGCAAATGTTGAAAACCTGGGTGGAACAGAGTCAGAATCTACCACCTACTTTTCAAGCCCAGGTGAGCAAACAGCTATTAAAGCAGCAGTATAAACAAATGCAATCCCGGATATTACAATATCTGGAATCAAAGCCCGAGGTTGTATTATCAGGATCTATTTAACGAAAAGTTTCTCTTAAGGAGCGATGCCTACGGCGGTAAACTACGCAGCCTGAGAAGACGGGGCAAAAATAATTTCTAACTCCAAACTCAAAAACACTTGACAAGTAGAAAAAAAATAGCGATAATAGCAAAGTTGCCAAACAAGGGACTGTAGTTCAATTGGTTAGAGCACCGCCCTGTCACGGCGGAAGTTGCGGGTTCGAGCCCCGTCAGTCCCGTTCTCAAGTTATAAAAACACTCGTTGAAAACCCTTGAGTAACAGGCGCTATGCGCCGTATTACGTACTTTAGGCTGCGTGATGAAAACAGTTTGAGGTGTTTACGCTTTACTTCACGTTCTGGTAAAATTAGTTTTAACAGGAACGGTAATCAACCTGTATAAAAACCTAAGTGCCTAGCGGCAATCTGTACCTTGACAATTGAAGATATGGGGTTCTATTCCATAGTTCTAGTTCCTGCCCAGGAATAGGTAAAATCTTCATGGGGACTAGGCGATCAGAATTTCAATCAAACAAATTTTGGAATCATCCAACTACCGAGGGGCACTCGGAAAGTTAACGCTTGAGGAGAGAACCACCTCTGGGTTAGATACCGCAAGGGGTCTAATCTAAGTGGACTCGTTGAATCAAGAATCCCCGCACCTTCAGGTCGGGGAGTGTCAAGAGTAGTGATTCCTGAATAATATACAAATTGGACATTGGTTGTTTTGTAGCTCCTCAGTCTGCATTTGCTTGACCGAAACATAAAAGGATACAAACCCACAAATAAATTTAACGGGATTGTAATTTTGGATTTTGAATTCTCCAAAGGGATTGACTCAGGATTCAGAGTTTAAATATAAGCTACATTTATCATGCTTTGCGAAAGAGAGAATCAACTGTGACCGTCAGAGTCAGAATTGCGCCGAGTCCAACCGGAAACTTACATATTGGTACAGCTAGAACGGCTGTATTTAACTGGTTATTTGCCCGCCACCACGGTGGAAAGTTCATCGTGCGAATAGAAGACACAGACCTAGAGCGATCGCGTCCCGAATACACCGAAAATATCCTTGAAGGGCTGCGCTGGCTGGGACTGAACTGGGATGAAGGGCCATTTTTCCAATCCCAACGCCTGGATCTTTATAAAGAAGCAGTACAAAAACTGCTAGACCAAGGATTAACCTATCGCTGCTACACCACTTCCGAAGAACTAGAAACTCTAAGAGAAGCCCAAAAAGCTAGAGGCGAAGCTCCTCGCTATGACAACCGTCACCGTAACCTCACACCAGAACAACGCGCCGCTTTTGAAGCAGAAGGTCGCTCTTCTGTGATTCGCTTCAAAATCGAAGATGGGCGGGAAATTGTCTGGAATGACCTAGTAAGGGGAAAGATGTCTTGGCGAGGTAGCGATTTAGGTGGTGATATGGTAGTAGCCCGCGCCTCAGAAGAGGGTAGTGGTCAACCTTTATACAACTTTGTAGTTGTGGTGGATGACATCGATATGCAAATCACCCATGTCATCCGGGGAGAAGACCATATTGCTAATACTGCCAAGCAAATTTTGCTGTATGAAGCAATGGGTGCAAAAATCCCAGAGTTTGCCCACACGCCGCTGATTTTGAACATCGAAGGGCGCAAGCTTTCTAAACGAGATGGTGTCACTTCCATTTGTGACTTTCAGGAAATGGGCTTTATTGCTGAAGGCTTGGTTAATTACATGACATTGCTGGGTTGGTCGCCACCAGACTCGACGCAAGAAATATTTACCTTAGATACAGCAGCCAAAGAATTTGGTTTTGAGCGTGTAAATAAAGCAGGTGCAAAGTTTGACTGGGCAAAGCTGGATTGGTTGAACAGTCAGTATATCCACAATACGCCAGTAGATAAACTCACAGATTTACTCATACCATATTGGCAAGCGGCTGGGTATAAATTTGATGGCGGACGCGATCGCCCCTGGTTAGAACAGCTAGCAACTTTAATTAGTCAGAGTTTGACTCGTCTGGTAGATGCAGTAGCTCAAAGCCAACTGTTTTTTACTGCCACAGTTGAATTTAGCGACGAAGGCAATACACAACTTAAGCAAGAAGGTTCTGCTGCTGTCCTTGAAGGGATTGTCACAGCTTTAGAAAATCTGCCGCAACTCTCGGAAGCCGCCGCCCAAGAGATTATTAAACAAGTGGTGAAAGAGCAAAAAGTCAAAAAAGGCTTGGTCATGCGATCGCTCAGAGCAGCCTTAACTGGAGATGTTCATGGCCCAGACCTGATCCAATCTTGGTTACTACTAAATCAGATTGGTTTAGATAAGTCGCGTTTGAGTAGAGCAATAACGCAAGTTAATTAGCGATTACTTCCGAATTTTAGAAAAATTTTAGATTTTAGGGGCGCACAAACGTGCGCCCTTATCCATAAGGTAGAGCAACTGTAGGAACAAGAAATCATTAACTAAAATAGGTAGTCAATTCTGCTCACATTGGGAACTTGGTGTGTAAAATTCATGTCTTCAAAAACACTTAGAACTAAACCTAATTACAATGCCGACAAAAGCGCTCAATAGAGGGATGAGATTATCGTTCATAATAGTTGCGCTCTTCATCACATCGACAGTTAATGCTGTGACTGATGCTCAGGAAGCGCCAACGATATTTGGAGATGTCATCATTGGCCCCCAGTTTTCCCCAGACCCCCTGACAGTTCGCGGGATGAGTGGTGGTTCAATATCTGGGAGTCAAGTAGCCGGAAGGAGTGAAACAGCTACTGGCCCTTGTACTGGATTTGTTGACGAAACACCAGACCATACATTAGCTCTAACAAGTAAATTTGACTACCTGAAGCTGCAAGTGCAAAGTCCTGAAGACACCACCATGATTATCAAGGGGCCTGGTGGTACTTGGTGCAACGATGATTTTGACGGCAAAAATTCTGGCATTATTGGTGAATGGCTTCCTGGGACTTACCAAATTTGGATTGGTTCCTACGAACAGGGAAAGTATCTCCCTTATACTCTCCAAATTACAACAGAAGTTAAGTAAGGGAGAATAAGGGTATACGAAACCCTCTCCTAATATACCGTATATTCACTGAACTAATTTTATTTCAATAGTAAATTGAGCCAAGTTTCTTAGTAAGATTTTTCTGCAATATAAAGTAGAGGAAAAGCTACTACTAAAAGTTACCCAGTAATTAAGCTACTTGTTGTTTTTTCAACTCTTGTATCAATGCTTGACATTGAATACTGGCATCTCTGGCTTTTCGCATTAAATCAAGTCCTTCTTTGCGATTCACCTTAGAAATTTTTACAGACTGATTGCTTAATTCAGCAGCTTGATGGCTAAATTGTTTGATTTTGGCTTTCAGTTCTTCATACTCTACGGTTGATAGCATCTTAAGTTAACCTCCTAATTCTGAAATTACAATATCTATATTCTCCATTTGTTCATAAAGTATATTTGCTCTAGTACTGTTGCAATAAAAAACTTTATCCCGATTAAGATAATGTATCTTTTATGACATATTTTATAATTCAAAAGTTGCACGCCGCAAGAAAATCACCTCGCTCACCAGGGAAATTCGTAGGTAGTTTACTCTGTCGTGTTTCAACCTATACGCCAAGCTGCTGCTTAGATAGCTAGCTTTTCTCTCATGGCTCTCTACAAATTCTCTCCTTGTTAATCCAAGGTGTATTAAAATTAAGTTAACTTTGATTAAGATTCTTGCAGGCATTGCCATAATTGGCAGTGCATATAAGAGATCAAATTAAACAAAATGGATTTATAAGCATCCGTTTAACAGCTTCAAGTGACAGGGTGATGAACATTCGGTTGCTAAGGCTGATGAGTTGTATAGGCATCTAGAGGCAAATTAACATGAAATTCTCCTGGAGAGTCCTGGTACTCTGGACATTGCCTGCTTTGGTAATTGGCTTTTTCTTCTGGCAAGGCGCCTTTGCAAGCGCTCCTGCTGACATGAGTAAAAATGCAGCCAATACCCGCATGACCTATGGTCGCTTTCTAGAATACTTAAATGCCGATCGCGTCACCAGTGTGGATCTGTATGAAGGTGGTAGGACAGCAATTGTAGAAGCCCGCGATCAAGACATCGAAAATCGCATCCAAAGGTGGCGGGTGGATCTTCCTGTTAACGCCCCTGAGTTAATTACCAAGCTCAAAGAAAAAGCAATTAGTTTTGATGCTCACCCCATGCGGAATGATGGCGCAATTTGGGGATTGTTGGGCAATCTCGTGTTTCCAGTTTTATTGATTACCGGGCTGTTCTTTTTGTTCCGGCGTTCTAGCAACCTCCCTGGCGGGCCAGGTCAAGCAATGAATTTCGGCAAATCCAAAGCGCGTTTCCAAATGGAGGCAAAAACTGGGGTCAAATTTGACGATGTAGCCGGGATTGAAGAAGCTAAGGAAGAACTGCAAGAAGTCGTCACCTTCCTGAAGCAGCCAGAAAGATTTACTGCTGTTGGCGCACGCATTCCTAAGGGAGTCCTATTAGTTGGGCCTCCTGGAACTGGTAAAACTTTACTAGCAAAAGCGATCGCTGGGGAAGCAGGTGTACCTTTCTTCAGTATTTCCGGTTCGGAATTCGTGGAAATGTTCGTTGGTGTGGGTGCATCCCGCGTCCGCGATTTGTTTAAGAAAGCCAAAGACAACGCCCCTTGTATCATCTTCATTGATGAAATCGATGCTGTAGGACGGCAACGGGGTGCTGGTATCGGTGGCGGTAACGATGAGAGAGAGCAAACCCTCAACCAGTTGCTCACCGAAATGGACGGGTTTGAAGGTAATACAGGCATCATTATTATTGCTGCTACCAACCGTCCCGACGTACTAGATTCAGCCTTATTGCGTCCCGGACGCTTTGACCGACAAGTAACAGTCGATCCACCCGATATCAAAGGGCGTTTGGAAATCTTGCAAGTCCATGCGCGCAATAAGAAACTAGACAACAGTGTATCTTTGGATGCGATCGCTCGCCGCACTCCTGGATTCACTGGTGCTGACTTAGCCAACTTACTCAACGAAGCGGCAATTCTGACTGCTAGAAGACGCAAAGAAGCTATCACCCTCCGCGAAATTGATGATGCAGTCGATCGGGTAGTCGCTGGGATGGAAGGTACTCCTTTAGTAGACAGCAAGAGCAAGCGCTTAATTGCCTACCACGAAATTGGACACGCTTTAGTTGGGACTTTGTTAAAAGACCATGACCCAGTACAGAAAGTCACGCTGATCCCACGAGGACAAGCACAGGGTTTAACTTGGTTTACTCCCAACGAAGAACAGGGATTAATTTCTCGTTCTCAGTTGAAAGCAAGGATTACTGGCGCTTTGGGTGGTCGCGCCGCCGAAGAGGTAATTTTTGGCCCGGCTGAAGTGACAACTGGCGCTGGTGGAGATTTACAGCAGCTATCGGGAATGGCACGGCAGATGGTGACACGGTTCGGGATGTCAAACTTAGGCCCACTTTCCTTAGAAAGCCAACAGGGAGAAGTATTCTTGGGTCGTGACTGGACTACCCGATCTGAGTATTCTGAATCCATCGCCTCCCGCATTGATGGACAAGTGCGAGCGATCGTAGAAGAATGCTACGAAAACGCTAAGAAGATTATACGTGACCATCGCAGTGTCACCGATCGCTTAGTCGATTTGCTCATCGAAAAGGAAACCATTGACGGCGAAGAATTCCGCCAAATTGTGGCTGAGTACGCTGAGGTGCCAGAGAAACAACAGTATGTACCACAACTTTAATAGTTGATTTCTGGGCTAATGCCTGGAAATTAGCAAAAGAACAAATTGCGGGAGTCTTTGCGCCGTTTACGCCAACAACCTCAATCGCAACTTTCTGCTTCCAGTCAGGAGTAGAGCCAATACGGTTCGGTTAATATGTTTGGCTCTCGGAGATCCCCCCAACCCCCCTTAAAAAGGGGGGCTTTTTTCCTCCTTCTTTACCCCCTTTTTAAGGGGGTCGCCACAGGCGGGGGGATCTTATCCGAACCGTATTGGGAGTAGAGCGAAAAAACCTACTGGAATCATCTAAAAAAAGTCAGTAGCTAGAATACATTAGCCTACTGACTTTTTAGTTTTATTTAACTACTTGACAATAATACTATTTCTTCCAATAATGTAGAGATTTTGTAATTGCGAAATCTCTACATTTAACACCTAAAAATTGGAGCTTAAACCTACACGAAAAGTAAATCCAGGACTATATATGCGATTAACTCGCTCATATTGCTCACCTAGTAAATTTTCTAAATAAACCGTGAGTCCTAAATTGCTAGTTAAAGGTATACGACCGCTTAAATCTAAATTTACAAAAGATGGTGCAAAATCTGTAGTTCTGTCACCAGGGTTAGTAAAGAACGCTCTGCGAGCGCCACTATTGTAAGTAACATATAAGTTAGCCTGCCAACCTGCATTTTGATAACCTACACCCGTTTGAAGTACAGAGTAGGGAATCAAACCTAACTGTAAACTTTCCTCTGTCCCTGTTTTTATTTGAGAATCTGTATAAGTATAGTTGAGGAAAGTTGACCAGCCAGCCGCAATTCTTAGTTGCAAAGCTGCCTCTAAACCATTGGTATCTACTAGCCCAATGTTTTCCCATTTTCCGGCGATGACTCCCAAGCGATCGCCTATACTACTACCAAAGTAAGTAAACTGTCCAATCAAGTTTTCAGAAAAATTAACATCCACTCCCGCAGTCCAAGTAGAGCCAATTTCCGGTCTTAAATCAGGATTAGGGTTCCAACCATGAACTGTATCATAAACATACAATTGATCTAACCCAGGATTGCGTTGTCCCCCTGCCCAACTTCCACGCACTGCTACTATTGGTGTGACGGCATAACGTAACCCAGCACTAGGATTGAGATAATTTCCAAACTGGCTGTCAAAGCTTTGCCTTAGCCCTAAATCTATCAGAAAATTCTCGCTAATATTCCAAGTATTGACAGCAAATAAAGCTGTATTGAACAAACTCCTATCTTCAGTTTCGTTTGTGGCAATCCTATCAGGATTTGTACTCAAAACATCACCGATTAAGTCGGTGTTTTTTAAATCTAATCCCCAGCGCAGTTTATTATTAGAAGTAACTTTCCACTCATGATCTACCCTGGCTGTGAGTTGTTGTGTATCTAAAGAACCTCTACGATAAAATGATGCTCCTGTAGGGCCATAAGTGCTGAAATAATCTTGGTTATAACCAATTGAGGTTGTAAGATTGGAGCTTTCCCCATTCCCTAACCGAGTTTTCCAAGATAAGCCAACATTCAAACCATCGTGGTCTAATCTATCTCTTTGGAGAGGGAAACCAAAATAAATTAAGCCGCGACGACTGCTGAGTTGAGTAACATCTAAATTCAAAGAATTTTTTTTATCTAAATCTAGTCCAATGCTACCAAAATAAGTACTTGTAGCTGTGTCTGCATTTGATAAAAACCCCTGACTATCACGATTTGCTGCACCTACAGGGACGCGATAACGGTTATCTGTAAAGAACCTTTCAAAGCTAAAATTATACTTGACATTATCAGATGAACCACCATAAGTTACTTGTTGATTATTTAAACTCAATGAACCAAATTCGGCGCTACCACTCAACTTAGGTTTGCCATAACCTTCCTTGGTGATGATATTCACAACTCCCCCAAAAGCTGAGGAACCGTATAAAGCTGAGGCTGTCCCGCTATATAATTCTACTCGCTCAATAGCTTCTACAGGAATGCTATTTAAGTCAGTTCCACCATGATAAGTGTTGACATTATTGTTAATTGGTCTGCCATTAATTAGAAATACAGACTGATTAATTGAGGCTCCCCGGTAATATGTGCCTGTGTGAATATCAGCACCATGACCTACATCATTGATCGCAAAACCAGGCATTCTTTTCAAAATATCGGCTAAACTTGTAGCGCCCTGCTTTTGAATTTCTTCTTTATCAATTACATAAGTTGGTGTAGATTCAGGTAGGTTATCTTTTTCTGCGATCGCTTCTAGAGAAATGTCTGGCTCATCAGTGATCTCTGGCTGAGTTTCTAGATTAACTTCACTCGGTGCAGATTGTTGAGTTAATAATTCGGCATTAGTGGCGGGTAGCTCGATTTCACTCAAACTCGGAATATCTGAAATAACTTCAGTTGATTTATCAGTATTTATCTGCTTAATTTCACTCTCAGCAGCAAAGCCAGGAAACGCTATCAGTAAACTCGGTAAAGCAACTGTTAGCAGCAAAAAATCTTTTTTCACGTTCTCTTTTACGCCCAGTAAAAACAGCCACACGTGGTATTTTTGCTGTAATAGTAAAATTATGTCAAAAGACACACTGTCATATTTATACGACTCAGATTCCTGATTTTTCTGAGAATTGGTAATTTAAGTCGTTCACAAATGATTAAGTAGAGCTATGTAGTAATACGCTTGGGTTAAGATCCCCCCGCCTGCGGCGACCCCCTTAAAAAGGGGGTAAAAGAGATATTAGCCACCCTTTTTAAGGGGGGTTGGGGGGATCTCCGAACTGCTCTATTTTGTAACAAAATTTGTAACAGTAACATTATTTCAGCTTGCACTCGTTTAGATTGATGACAAATCTACGGGTAATCCCGGAATTATGGATTAATGTTGCTCAAAGATATACGAGATTATCAAATTTTATTTCTCGGCTTGTTCCTAATCTTGGGAATTGGTACACGAGATTGGACACTGCGACCAGAATTAATTGGGGTAGCGATCGCCACTTGTCTTGTAACTCAATGGATATTGTCATTAGTCATTGGTCATCAGTCATTGGAAAACAACAGAGGACAAATGACAAATGACAAAGGACAAAGCCCAAATCTTCGCAGTGCTTTAATTACATCTCTGGGACTGAGCCTATTGTTGCGGGCTGATCACTGGACAACAATGGCAATAGCCGCAGCAATTGCGATCGCTAGCAAATTTATCTTCAAATTCGGCGATAAACATTTCTTTAATCCCGCCAATTTTGGCATCATATCTGCCTTGATTTTGACCCCTGATGCTTGGGTTTCGCCGGGACAATGGGGTGAAGAGTGGTGGTATGGGCTATTATTCGCCGGAACTGGCGGCATGATTTTGCAGCGCGTTGGTCGCTGGGACACCACAGCAGCTTTTTTGGGTACTTACTCTCTACTAGAAGCGATTCGCAACCTCTGGCTGGGTTGGACTTGGGATGTTTATTGGCATCGATTGATGAGCGGGTCTTTGCTGCTGTTCGCACTATTTATGATTACAGATCCGCGATCGATCCCCAATTCTCGAATTGGGCGCGTAGTTTGGGCAATGTGCATCGCCGGATTAACTTTTATCCTGCGGAATTATTTCTTTGTTTCCACCGCAGTCTTCTGGGCGCTGTTTGCCCTTGCACCATTGACCATCTTACTAGATGTTCTCTGGTTAGCCCCCAGGTTTTCTTGGCAAAGGGGAGATGAGGAAGCAGGGGGAGCAGGGGAGGAAATTTTTACTCCTAACTCAGCACTCCTAACTCATAACTCCTAACTCCTAACTCCTAACTCCTAACTCAGCACTCAGCACTCATTACTCAGCACTAAATCATTACTCAGCACTAAAAAATAAAATGAAGATTTTTCGACTCTTAACGCCATTATTGTTGGCAATTGTAGCTGTTTTGTGCTTTGCACCCGCAGCTTGGGCATTTTGTGGATTTTATGTAGCCAAAGCTGATACAAAATTGTATAACAAAGCTTCTCAGGTGGTGATAGCGCGAGAAGGCGATCGCACTGTGATGACAATGGCAAACGACTTTCAAGGCGAGGTGAAAGATTTTGCAATAGTAATACCTGTGCCAACGGTGCTGCAAAAAGAGCAAGTTCGTGTGACCGAAGCGAAGATTATCGAACGCTTGGATGCTTTTAGTGCACCGCGATTGGTAGAATATTTTGATTCAGATCCTTGCGTTTCAGCTTATAGCGATAACTTACCACAAGCCGCACAAGCGCCATTAGCATCGAGAAGTCAAGAAGCTGAGAAAAGGGGCGATCGCAGTTTGGGTGTGACAGTCGAAGCGCGTTTCAACGTCGGCGAATACGACATTTTGATCCTCAGCGCTAAAGAATCGGGCGGACTTGAAACTTGGCTTAAACGCAATGGTTACAAAATTCCTAGAGGTGCGAAACAATTACTTCAGCCTTACATTCGCTCCTCAATGAAATTCTTTGTTGCTAAAGTCAACTTGGATAAATTCGAGAAATCTGGCTATCAGTTTCTCCGCCCGCTACAAATTTCCTACAAGTCACCTAAATTCATGCTGCCAATTCGTTTGGGCATGATCAATGCCACGACAGAGCAGGATTTGATTGTCTACATCCTCTCGCCCCAAGGACAGACAGAAATCACTAACTATCGCACCGTGAAAATCCCCTCTGACGTAAACATTCCCGTATTTGTCAAAGATGAATTTGGTGAATTCTACAAATCCATGTTTCAAACTGTTTACACCAAAGAAAACAGGAAAGTTGGTTTTTTGGAATACGCTTGGGATATGGGTAGTTGCGATCCTTGTTCTGCCGATCCCCTAACCCCAGAGGAACTCAAGGAAGCAGGCGTATTTTGGCTAGATGATAATTCTCCAAGTAATGTACCCCCACGCCCAAGCTTTCGTGGTTCCTTTCCTAGAAGTAATGTCTTCATCTCTCGGCTGCACGTCCGCTACACCCGTGACAAATTCCCTGAAGACCTGATATTTCAACAAACTGCTAACAGTGAATCTTTCCAAGGGCGTTATGTTTTGCAACATCCGTTCCAAGGGCAACTCAAATGTCAGGCGGGTAGAGAATATAAACGGTCTTTGCCCAAGCGTTTTGAACAAGAGGCGCAAACTCTGGCTAAACTAACCAACTGGAAAATCCAAGATATTCGTAACAAAATGAACCTGAGTGTTGGTAATCTGACATATTCTTGGTGGGAAAATTTATTGTCCTGGTTGGGATTGTATTGAGGGGAGTGGGGAGTGGGGAG
>NZ_WBKM01000005.1 GCF_015714725.1 Nostoc sp. WHI | reverse complement strand
GGAGTGGGGAGTGGGGAATCTTACTTCTTTGGGGTATAAGTATGATCGGAACAGAAAACCAAGTTAAGCTTAAAAGCCTTATTAGATAAGAATTATACTGATAACGAAGGTCGTTGACTAATGCTTCTAAAAATGCTTGTATTACTCATGTAATATCTCTTAATCCGGTTTTCTGTGCGAATGCTACTCATACCCCGCGATCGGCAAAACATTAACATAAAGCTTGCATAACTAAAATCATACCCAAGATTGCAGCCAAACCGAATTATCAAATAACTAGGTACTCCTCATGATTCAAGATGACATCATTAACGAATTACAATATATTCCTGAATCAAAACTACAGGCACTATACGAACTAATTCACTATTTTCGGCTGGGGATTAACAGTGAAATGGAAAAACAATCTAGTGAGTCCGAAGACTTAAAAATAGATAAAAATCTATGTCTGAATACCTTGCAGAAAATTAAGCAGGGCGATTTATCAAGTTTTAGTGAGATTAGTGATGTGAAAACATACATTCAAGACTTAAAACATGAAATTAGTTATTGACAATAAAGCAGAGGGGCAAAGGAAAAAAATGATTTTCGGTACAAGCCTTGCCCCATGCTAACTATTTCCTCGACTGAATTTCCTTAATTAACTCATAAAAAGGCTGCCAATTATCTTCCTGAGCAATTGATTCCCAAATAGATTCAATCACAGGTCTTAATAATACCGTTTTGGGATTATGAACAGCTAGAGTTTGGGTGATTAGATGGATGCGTAGGCGTAGCCCGTCGTAGACATCGCTATCAAAATCATTCAAAATTTTATGGTATAGTATGCACCAATCATCAAAAATTACTGATGCACCCGGAACTGGTACAATATCTGAACCATTCATCACAAAACCTGGTTCATCTCGCCATTTAGATGAAAAAGTGCGAGCCATCTCATAAAAGAATTGGTGATAACCAACTTGGCTCACTTTCAAAAACTCAATCGTTAGATTCAACAGTTCCCCAGCTTCTGGATGTGTCAACTCCACAAAACCCAACTTTTTCAACATCAAAGAACTGTATTCAGCTTGATAATATTCATCAAACCTAGCTAAACCAGCTTCCATTTTGCCTTTATCAATAATCGCCTTCAAAGGTTCCTGGAGCATTTCTAAATTCAACTGGCAAATACTTGGTTGATTGCCGTAACAGTAGCGTCCAGAATAGTCAAAATATGCAGCTATAAAGTAGGGGTCATAAGTAGGGATAAATGCGAAAGGGCCATAATCAAAACTCTCTCCCGTAATCGACATATTATCAGTATTGAGAACTCCATGACAAAAGCCAGCCGCCATCCATTGCGCGGCCAGTTCTGCAACTCGTTTAACTAATTCGGCGTAAAACAGGGCATATTTATCTTCTTCAGTACTTAAGTGTTGATAATACTGCTCAATTACATGGTCTAATAACTTCTTAGTTAAATCTGGACGCTGGAAATAGTGCAGTCGCTCAAAAGTGCCAAACCGAATATGAGAACTACTCATCCTCACCATCACAGACGAACGGGTAGGCGAAGGTTCATCGCCCCGCCAGAGAGATAAACCTGTTTCAATCATGCTCAGACAGCGCGAAGTCCGTACACCCAAGTAGTGCAGTGCTTCCGCAGCCAGAACTTCCCGCATTCCACCTTTGAGCGTGAGCATACCATCGCCACCACGGGAGTAGGGCGTTCTCCCAGAACCTTTTGTGCCAAAATCGTACAATTCGCCATCACTGGCGCGTACTTGCCCGTAGAGAAAGCCTCTACCATCACCCAACTGTGCGTTATATTCACCAAATTGATAGCCGTGGTAACGCAGTGCCAACAAGGGTTTGCGTCCCTGGAATTTGCCAAAAGCTGTGATAAAATCTTCGTCTTTGACTACTTGGGGGTCAAGAGTAAAACGCGGTAGTAGTGCATCGTTACGCCAACGCAGGAGGTGTTGAGGAAATTCCGCCCCTGCAACCTCATCGTAGTAGTCACCGCCTAGAGATTCTAAGGCGCTTTCGTAGTTGAGGGTGAGAAAAGGATTGCTAGAATTTTTGTAGTTTGGAGTTTCAGCCAGAGTCATTACGAGCAAAGCTTAATTCATTCTTCCCTTAATACTACCTCTGGCTTCGGCATCAGCATAGACGCAAAAAGCAACCTATATCCCAAATATGGCAGCGCCACCCTTAAAATCTGGAGCGGATAATGAATAAAGTTTGGCAATTAAAAGAAAATTTGACTAAATTAGCTATTTTAGACGCTACATTTCAGGTTTTTGGTTCAGAATCACACCAATATCAACTTAAACCTTGCTTGAGTAACAAAGATATTCAAGTTTTTGAATCCACATACAATATTACGTTACCAAGTGAATATCGAAACTTTCTCTTAGAAGTTGGTAACGGCGGTGCAGGCCCAGGATACGGATTATACAAACTGGCAGGAATTGAATCTGAAGATGTCACTCCAGAAAAACCATACCGAGATAACTACGAAATTCTCTCTAAACCATTTCTTTTAACAGAAGCATGGAATGATTTGGATTTGATTGTCAATAATGATGCCTACTTAGACAATGAGTTCATTCAAGGTACTCTCACCATTACAAATTATGGTTGTGGAATTTATGCGATGTTAGTCATTACTGGGGAACAGTCAGGAAATATCTGGATAGATGACCGTACTAATGATAATGGGATATATCCTGCAACTTTAAGTTTTTGTCGTTCCTTCCATGACGCCGAGCCTGATGATTTTCATCTAAATAGCGATGAGGAGCAGCCTTTAAGTTTTTATGATTGGTATGAAGACTGGCTCAACCGAAGTTTGGAGATAATTCGTAATTCGTAATTCGTAATTCGTAAGAGTCCGCGAACGTTATTATAAATTACGAATTATTTTAAAATTTAGGTGCTTGCCAATTAGGATTTATAAGACTTGTTAAAATATGATCTTCCCATTGTTCATTAATTAACAAATAGTCTCTAGCATATCCTTCAATGACAAAACCCAGTTTTTTAAGTACATTGCCACTGCGTCGATTGTGAGGCATATAATTAGCCATAATGCGGTGAAAATTTAACTCTTGAAATAGATATTGAGTTGCTGTTTTTAGCCCTTCTGTCATATATCCTTTACCTTGTTTTGTTTCAGCAAGGCTATATCCCACATAGCAAAATTGGGCGGCTCCTCGAACAAAATTAGTAAAATTGACAGTTCCAATAATGACGGTGGGATTTTTTTTTGTAAAAATAAATAGCTTTAACGATTGGCCATTGATAAATTCCAGAAAATTATTCTCTATCTGATACTGCCAATATTCTTCAGTGAAAAAACCATCAGCCCAAACAGGGTAGAATGGGGTGAGATAAGTTTTGTTATTAGTGAAGTATTTGATAATTTGGGGTATATCTTCATGGATCGCTACTCGTAATAATAAGCGATCGCTTGTAATTAATGGCAGTTCTGATATCATAACAGGACTTAATCGACGGGATCTTTTCTAAGAACATTCTCTAGGTTTTGTAAATTCTCTCATACCTGCGGTTTAACAGTATTCAGCTTTGTTGTATTATGATGTTCCAATTGGAGAATCAGCCGTAAGGATAGTGATGTGGTGGGAATACGCTACGATTGGCAGGAATTAGAGATTCGGGTGATATACAACACGCCATTGCTAGAGCTTATTTATCAAGCTGCTAGTGTGCATCGCCAATATCATGACCCAACAAAAATACAAGTTTGTAAGCTTATATCTATTAAAACCGGAGGTTGTCCAGAAGATTGTAGCTACTGTGCCCAATCTTCGCGCTATCAAACAGAGGTAAAGGCGCAAGCACTCCTAGAAAAAGAAACCGTAATTGGCATCGCTCAAAAAGCTAAAGAAACTGGCGTTAGTCGCATCTGCATGGGTGCTGCTTGGCGGGAAGTGCGGGATAACTCACAATTTGAGGAAGTCCTGGAAATGGTCAAGGATGTAACCGCAATGGGTTTAGAAGTGTGCTGCACTCTGGGTATGTTGACGGCAAATCAAGCCAGGAAATTGGCAGAAGCAGGACTTTACGCCTACAACCATAACTTAGATACCTCACAGGAATATTACAGCACAATTATTACTACGAGGACTTATAGCGATCGCTTGAACACCATTGAAAATGTCCGTCAAACAAATGTTACTGTATGTTCCGGCGGTATTCTTGGTTTGGGCGAAACTGTCGATGATCGTGTGGGTATGTTGCAAACTCTGGCAAACTTACATCCGCATCCAGAGTCAGTGCCGATTAATATTCTCTCACAAGTACCGGGTACACCTTTAGAAAATCAGCCTGATGTCCCCATTTGGGATGTTGTGCGGATGATTGCCACAGCCAGGATTTTAATGCCAGCTTCCGATGTGCGTCTTAGTGCCGGTAGAGCTAGACTTTCTCAAGTTGAGCAAGCTTTCTGCTTTATGGCAGGAGCTAATTCTATCTTTTCTAGCGACGATAACAAAATGTTGACGGTGACAACTCCCTGTCCAGATTACGATACTGACCGAGAAATGTTGAATTTACTTGGTTTGGGAATGCGATCGCCTTCCCAAAGACAGGAAAATGTAGCAAGTCCGGCTGTTGTGGGATAAATTGATTTCTTGCAAAAATCAGTATTAAGAATTTTTAACCACAGATAAATATTTAGTATTCATCTGTAGTTGAATTCAAAAAAATCTATTTTTGCAAGAGGTCTAATATCTCAACCCCATAACTCATAATAAGACTCGAATTGTGCTACGGCACAATGGCAAGTGTTCTGTTGCAGCTACGCCCGTCGTAGACATAGCCTAAATACCCGATTAGCACTAGGGGCTTTCCTCTGTGCGCTCCAACGCAATGTTAGGCTGCGGTCTAGGTGCAGGAGGTTGGTTTTCTTGCATCACTCTCATTAGAAAACGTAGCGCCTCATTGACAGCATCGGCGTTGGGAAACATCTCTGCAACATCAGGTTCTAAGCGAACGGTTATCCCACCAAAGCTCTTTCGAGCAGAGCCTAATTTTCTGACCCTCAAACTCTTCAAGTCATACTCTGATCGTAGTTCATCTTCCATTTATGGCTTAACCTTGTTCATAAACTTCTCGCTCAGTTCGTGTTACTTCTCTTGCACTAATAAGACGAATCGAATTCCCTCTTTCTGTATACGACACAATCAGTAAGCGTCCCTGGTTTGACTCTCCAACAATAAGGTAACGCTCTTCATCATCGGAGTGGTCTGGGTCGTAAAAATCAACATAGAGCGGATCGTCAAAAACTGTTTTAGCTTCTTCAAAGGAAACTCTGTGCTTTGAAAAATTACTTGCTGCTTTATTTTGATTCCACTCAAACTTCATTGAACCATTCTATCATCATGCATTTGAGACATTTTAGAGCTATTCTAATTCTACTGAAACAATTTCAATCTACCAATTTCTGCGACGTACCAACGGCATAGACTGCATTAAATCCAATTCGTTCTGCCCAAATTGCTGCATCAGTCTGTTTAGCTTGTAATCGGCGACTAGTTACTATTAGATCGTCACCGATTTCATATTCACCAGTCTCAACATTAATTGAGATAATTTTGCCAATATTCTCTGTCGTCTGCACTTGAAGGCGGATACTTTTCTCATAGAGTTCTTTGCCACGTCGGGTAATTTCTTCGCCATTGAGTTTGGGGTGAGGCATACAGGCAATTTGCCAATTTAAGTTAGTAGACTTCTGTTATTATTGTAAACCAAGACTACAGCCGAGCAGTCTTTATAGTAGGTTAAACCGTATTTCTTTGTATTTTACAACCCCATGACTGTGCGCCCTAAGCACCTCATTAAAGTTCATTTTATAAATATGGGACACAATGACCTACTCAACTTTTGGAGTTTCATGAGGATGAGCATTTATCATTTCTTCATTGCTGCTAAACTGTAGCTTTTCACGGGTTGTCAAAAACTGTTCACCCAAATCTGTAACATGAAAATATTTAGTCAAATCGATTGATTTTTTACCATAATTACTCGCTCGAATCGCATCACTGATATAACCAGAGTTTATCTTAATTAATTTAAAATCTCGTAAACGCCTTAACTCATCACCTACATTGTTTGACACATAAAACTCATAACTCGTCTTTGCTTTAGAGTGTTTATAGAGTTGATCAATCTTCTCATAATCTTTCTCTGCAAGCAAAAAACCAAACATAAAAGCTTGTGTTTGTTCTAAATTTTTCTGCTGTTTTCCTAGCTGTTCTAGCTGTTGTGCTTGAAGCTCATCGATTTGTTTTTTCTGTTCATTGACCTCTTGCTTTAGTTCCTCAAAGTTAGCTGTAAAGCCGCCATCCTTGGAAATACCAAAATCCTTTATTCTATTGAGCAAACCAGAGTTAAACAATAAAACAATGGCAATGACTATAATATCAGGAGTTTCTATCTTTCTTGGTTGTTGCCCTTGTTTGAGAAATATTGGGCTAATTAGGCTAAACATCAGATAGCTTAGTGCTAACAATGAAATAATTCCCACTTGAAGACGGATACTCTTCTCATAGAGTTCTTTGCCACGTTTGGTAATTTCTTCGGCATTGAGTTTGGGATCAGACATACAGGGAATTTTTAAATTCAAGTTAGTAGACTTCTCTCATCATTGTAAACCGAGACTACAGCCGAGCAGTCTTTATAGTAGTTTAAAACATATTTCTTTATGTTTCACAAACCCATAACTATGCGATAATGTGCTTCAATTTGGGCGACGGTTTCAGACTTGCGCTTTGTCTCCCATTGACTGCGGTTAAACAATTCTTGCCGCAAATCATCAACATTAATAGTAGTAACTTTACCATCAGCAACAATTTGCTTGCCATTCACCCAAGCACTATCTACGACATTACTAGGACGACCTAAGACCAATAAACCAATAGGATCTGTACGCGGAAGTAATGATAAATTGGTGAGGTCATAAAGTACCAAATCTGCTTGTTTACCGACAGTTAAAGAACCGAGTTTATCTGCAAGATTAAATCCTTTTGCACCTCCCAAAGATGCCATTTCTATCGCTTGGCGGGGTGTAATCCAGTGTTGATAATCTGAGTCTGTAACATTATGTAAGATAGAACCAATTTTGATGGCTTCTAGCAAGTCTTGGGAGTCATTACTAGAAGCACCATCACAACCAAAAGTTACATTTACTCCAGCTTGGCGATATTTTAAAATGGGGGCGATGCCACTGCCTAAACGCAGATTACTTAAGGGATTATGAACAACTGTAGATTGAGTTTCGGCGAGGATGGCGATATCCGCATCATTTAACCAAACGCAATGGGCTAGTGTTGTCCGATCGCTTAAAAAACCGATTCTTTTCAAATGTTCAACAGCAGTACAACCGTATTTTTCTTGAGCGAGTTTTTCCTGTGCTTTAGTTTCGAGTAAATGAGAGTGACGACAAAGATTGTAGCGATCGCTTAATTCAATACACCCCTTAAACAAAGCATCAGTACACAATTGTATCCCTGTTGGTGCAACTAAAATACTCACACCCTCATCTGGGCGATGAAATTGTCGCACCGCCTCTTCGATGATTTCTAATGTTGCCGCCGTTGAGCGAAAATAAGGTTCATGACTTTGGGCTGATTCCCCAGATGGCATACCTGCGGAAAGGGATTCATCTTGAATTAGGGGGGCGATAAAGGCGCGAATTCCAACTTCTCTGTAAGCACGAGTTGCAATAGCGATCGTTTCCAATTCAAGTCCGGGAATTAACACCAAATGATCTACGACACTCGTCCCGCCAGAAAGTAGGGTTTCCACCGCCGTACCCAAAGCGCTGAGATAAACCTTTTCAGTGTCCAGGGGAGCAAAATCATACAGTTCCGCTAGCCATAATTCTAAAGGGAAAACTGACATAATTCCGCGTTGCCACATTTCTGAAGAGTGGGTGTGAGCGTTGAAAAAGCCAGGAAGCAGTAGCTTATTTTTACCATCTATGGCAGTGCCGATTACCTGTAGATTGGGGGAAATGGCTGCGATTGCACCATCTACAATTTGTACATCTACTGTTGCATAATCATTATCGACGGCAATCATAACATTTTTGATGGTAAAACTTATCATATTTAACCTTAATTAAGTAATCGTATTTTCAACTAAATTTCAAGTTACAAAATAGAAAATGGTGTTAGGTATTGCAATTTATGAATTTGCCTTTTCGGACATTGGGAGTTGCACCAAATGCGTGGACAGTGAATCAAGCGATCGCAGACATCACTCGTCTTCAAAAGACCCCACAACCCGTTATTTTATCAACAGAAACCAAAACCCTGCGCCTAGATTTGGCAAAAACTGCTATCCTCATCATTGATATGCAAAACGACTTCTGTCACCCTGATGGCTGGTTAGCGCATATTGGCGTTGATGTAACTCCGGCGCGTCAACCCATTGAACCTTTGAACAAATTACTTCCAGAACTGCGTGAGGCTGGTGTCCCAGTCATTTGGGTAAATTGGGGGAATCGTTCCGACTTGCTCAATATTAGTGCAGGTTTGCGCCATGTCTATAATCCCACAGGGGAGGGTGTGGGGTTGGGCGATCCACTGCCAAGCAATGATGCCAGAGTCCTCACGGCAGGTAGTTGGGCGGCAGCAGTAGTAGAAGAACTAGAACAGCTTCCCGAAGATATTCATGTAGACAAATACCGGATGAGTGCATTTTGGGATACGCCATTAGATAGTATCCTGCGGAATCTGGGAATAACGACAATATTCTTTGCTGGTATCAATGCTGATCAATGTGTGCTAACCACTTTATGTGATGCCAACTTTTTAGGATATGACTGCGTATTAGTAAAAGACTGCACTGCTACAACTTCTCCTGAATATTGTTGGCTAGCGGCATTGTATAACGTCAAACAATGCTTCGGTTTTGTCACTGACTTGCAAGGGATTTTAACAGCTTTGCAAAATAGACTTGAGTGAATCGTACCAGAGTAGAGACGCGATTAATCGCGTCTCTACATACAACTAACAAATCAATATTCAAAACTCGCATCTCATAAATTTTCATAACCATCAATAACTTCCGAGGAAATAAATAAATGTACGCTACTCGCTGTGTAATTCCGGTTATCAAATCTCCCAAAGATTACCAAGTATATCGCATCAGTCCCCACGACTCTAATCGGTTAGCGATTATCTTCGATTCAACAAACGCTAATACTTCCTTGACTTGCTGCGTAGAAATTTTTGATGTTGGTGGACAAACACCACAAAATCGCCATCAGTGGGCGGTGGAAATGTTTTTTGTTCTTAAAGGGGAAGCGATCGCCATTTGTGACGGCAAAACTGCCAAGATTAAAGCTGGAGATAGTTTGTTAGTGCCTCCTACTGGTACTCATTTAATAAAAAATACAGGTTCTACTCGTTTGTACACGCTAACTGTTATGGTGCCTAATGAAGATTTTTCTGAACTAATTCGTAGTGGAACTCCGGTGGAGTTAGATGAAGAAGATATGGCAGTACTGGGAAGATTTGATGCTTTGATGCCTTGTTAGAAATATTTGCGCTGTAGGGGCAATTCATGAATTGCCCCTACCTAAAAATCTTACGAATTCCGCGCCGCGCTACCAGCCTTCAACTTGGGATAAGCAATCCGTTTATGATGAAATTGTTGCCAAACATCCACAAATATCTGAGCAATTTTTGACATTTCTTCCCGTGTTAGTCCTGAATCTACGAGTTGATTGTCTTGCCATCTGGCACGCAGAATATTATTGAGCATTGTTAAAGCTTGTTCGCTGGACACATCTTTGAGCGATCGCTTCTCTGTCAGAGGTTTAGCCGATGCTTGCAGCGATCGCAGTGCTGCCTCGCAAGAATCGGCTAACATGACAATTCCTGTTTCCCGTGATTGGGGAATCGGCCCATCGTAACGAAAATCTGCGTCGTCTACTGTTAAACTTGGGTCTTCCTGAGCCATTTGCTGGGCTTGGTGATGGAAATAAGCAATCAGCATTGTTCCCTGATGCTCTGGAATAAAAGCTTGAATTGCTGTAGGTAACAGGTGTTTACGCGCCATCACCAGCCCTTCAGTTACGTGCTTTTTGATAATTTCTGCACTCTTCCAAGGATTTTTAATCTCGGTATCATGTTTATTTGGCCCCCCCATTTGATTTTCAATAAAGCTAAGGGGGTCGTGCATTTTGCCAATATCGTGATATAATGTCCCAGCCCTGACTAGTTCAACGTTGCATCCCAGTTCTTTGGCAGCAGCTTCGGCAAGGGTAGCCACAGACAGCGTATGTTGAAAAGTTCCCGGAGTCTCCCTAGCGAGTCGTTTTAATAAAGAGCGGTTGGGATTTGCCAGTTCTGCTAAACGGATGGGAGTGACTAAATCAAAAAGTTTTTCTAAATAAGGACTCAAGCCTAAGGCGACAATACTCCAGCCTAAGCCGGATAAAGCAAACAATCCGGCTTCTCGGAGAACAATATACCAAGTTGAACCAAATGCTTGACCAATTAAGACTTTAACAACCAGATAAATGCCGCCCTGAGTTAAAGCGATCGCAACACCCAATAATGCCAATTCTTCGCGCGATCGCAATCGTTGTGCTATGTAACTGGCTAATATTCCCCCCCCTGCACCAGCTAAAAGTGCAGTCTTGCTCATATCTAAACTAATTACTAATATCGGCAACAGCAATCCGACAACTGTCATTCCCAAAGTGGGGCCATAAAAGCTTCCCAACAATAAACCAAGGGTACTCCAGGTGGTATAAGGCAATCCCATTGTGATCACTCCTGGCACACTCAAAGTCAGCAATAACACTAATAGGCGATCGCGTTGCCGCAATTCGTAATTGATATGCCGTTCTACCCAGACAAAAATGCCAATGGCGATCGCAATAACGCCTCCTAACTTCGCCAATCCCTGCCATTTTACCTCCCGACGAATCAGGTGATAATGTTCCAGCACCTCAAAGTTCCATCCAGTAATCTGTTCTCCTTTTTTGACAATTACCTCACCATGCTGTACCTTCACCATCACGGGTGACACACCAGCCGCAGCTTTTTGAGCGTTTTCTCTCGTTTGTTCTTCATCTTTTTGCAGATTCGGTCTGAGTACAGCTAACAACAGGTTCCTTGCTAAAGGTTCAGCGAATTCTGGTACAAAAGTCTGCAATTGTAAGCTCACCGCATCTTCTAAGATATTTTTTGGCAGTCCCTCTGGAATACCTTGGGTAAGAATCCGCTCTGTACTCTGATGGATTCCCATTTGTGTTTTTTCCCACTCCACATCTGACAAATCCAAAAGGAGAGATTCTTCATATACTGCTTCTGGGCTACCAGTCTCCAACTGTAAAAGTTTGGCAGTAGCTTGGATGTATCTTTGGCGTGCTTGGGAAATTTGGGCAATCAATAAAGACAAGTTTTTCTCAGAAGTTGTGACGCGGTAAGCTGCTAGTTTTGCTACTGCTTGAGTAAAATCAATGTTTTGAGAAAAATCAATTGGCTCTGTTTCTTCTAAACTCTGGGAATCAGCTTTGGGTGTCTTGCGCGGCTGGGGTTGCTGATTAAGGGTAGCTATCGATGAAGCGGCAATTCGTCCTGTGCCTTTCTTCTGCTGATTTCTACCATTTTTCAGAGCTACTAGCAGTGCTTGCCATTCCGAGTCCAGACAAGAGCGGAGGTAACGCTGGGTAGAGATGGACAAAACTACAGAATCAAAAAAAGGAAAAGATCCAGCAACAGCGCGAACTTCGTTGCCATCGTCTAGAAATTGTTGCAAATCTTCGTTGATTTGTTCGTTGATTTGTGCTTTAACCATCAATACTTGGATAGAACTTTTACTGATGGCTTTCCGCTCGGCTTCTGTTTTTTTCTGATCTTCGATGCTAGCTGTATAGGGCGCTCTAATTGTCTGAGGCGCAGGATTTCCTACTTGGAGTTGAGTTTGGTTATATAACTTGTGTCCAATAATACTTATAAGAGATACTATAGCGATCGCTAAAATCACCGAAG
Source organism: Nostoc sp. WHI (assembly GCF_015714725.1). Taxonomy (GTDB): domain Bacteria; phylum Cyanobacteriota; class Cyanobacteriia; order Cyanobacteriales; family Nostocaceae; genus Nostoc. Next base: position 62,175 of record NZ_WBKM01000005.1, on the reverse strand, counting down.
AACGTTTTTTATGCACCCAGTCTAAAGTGACTGCATAAATACTACTCTTAGTTTGGACTGATTTTGCCTTTGACTTTAGCGCTCTCTCTTGTTGTCGGCGATGCCTACGGTTGGCTATGCCTACGCTTTTGTCATTGATTTTTGATAAAAACAGAAGTACATTCTTAAGCATAGTGCTTAGAAGTTCCCTTCTATGGCTTTTACCTTTGGGACTTCTGATTAACTTTCCCTTACGACGTAGTGCTTTGTACTGTCGCCGCCAATGAGTCAAGTGCTTAGTCAAAAACTGCAAAAATTGCTCCATTTTCATTATCTCTGCCTGCAATTGCCGACTTTGATAGCTCAAAAAAAGACAATTATCAGGGAAGTTTGATCTGTGGCTGTTGCTATTGCAACTACGGTGGTAAGGACTAATTAACAATTCGTAATTCGTAATTCGTAATTCGTAATTCGTAATGATTGTTAACTAACGCGATCGAATAACGCGAGGAGCTGCGTAAACTGAAAGCAAACCCACCTCAGATCCCTCCTCTGTTAATTTACTTGGATGCAGAGCAAAATTATATATTCCTGACCACACCGCCACAAGTGCATCAGCCAATTCTAACATTTGGGAAAAGCTAGTTAGTCCCCATGCTGAAGAATTTCTCTGCAAGAGCAAGACTTGCCAACTTATGGGAATTCCACCTATACTGTTATATGCTCCTGATAAAGCACCAGTAATTACCCCTGTAGCCTGTGAGCTTAGACGCGTAGCATCTTGCACTTTAGAATTGCTATTGTGAGTAGCCTGCAAAACTGCAAGGCGAAAGTCTTCCAAGGTACTCAAAAAGCAGTAAAATGACATAGAAATAGTGTTACTGAGTTTTTCTTCCCTAACAAACTCAGCTTGTGCCCTTGACAATCCAGCCCCTTGCTCTAATAAACTTTGGACTCTTAATAATTTTTTTGGTATTGATGTCGGTGTTTCTCCGATAAAAGAAATTATTTGCGGGATGAGAGTTAAAGGGTCAAGTTTTTCAGTCACGGCAAGAGCGATCGCATATCCTACTGCTAGTGTTCCATCCCGTACTACTGGGTCATTTTCCCAGATTTTTAGCATATCCAGCAAGTTTTGTCGGAGCTTAATTGGATTTTCGTGAAAAAAAAGTGCTACTGGTAGTGTGGCAATAATTATTTTTATCGATATGTCATCATCTGGTACTAAATGAAGAGATTCTTGTTGCTGACGCCCTATCCAATCATCTAAATCTAATCTGCCCAACGCAATCAAGCTCTGAGTACCCGGAACCGCCATTCTACCCAAATCCAGGTAACTCTGAAACTGTATTTTACCACCAGAGGCTAAACTTTCCCCCAGGAATGCTCCCAGGAAAGTACCTCTAAACCGACTTATAGGAGAGTAACGCATACAATTTTGGATTTTAGATTGAAAAAGTTAATCCGAAATCCAAAATAAATTCATTTTTCGGCGTTGCATATTTGCGGCATGAATTGTGATTTTTGTTCAAAACTAAAGATAGATTCTTTGCGTCTTTGCGCGGCAGTCGCTACAAGTCGGGAAACCCGCCCAACGCGCTGCCTTGCCTTTGCGCGAAACAAAATTCATCCTATTAATCAGCAACGCCCATTTTTCATGCTATGTGCTTCTTAAATGATTCACCAACGCCTGTAAACCCAACAAGTAACTTTGGACGCCAAAACCACTGATTTGCCCAATGGCTACGGGGGCGATGTACGAATGATGGCGAAAATCTTCCCGGCGGTAAATATTACTCAGATGGACTTCTACTGTCGGTAGGTTAACACCAGCGATCGCGTCTCGCAATGCCACACTTGTGTGAGTATATGCTCCTGCGTTAATCAAAATTCCCTGATATTGTCCTAATGCGCCATGAATACTATCTACCAAAATTCCTTCATGATTTGACTGCACAGGAAAAACTTTCGCCTGTAACTTTAATCCTTCTTCTTCTAACAGGCGGTTAATTTCAGCTAATGTCAAGGAACCATAAATTCCTGGTTCTCGCTGTCCTAGCAAATTTAAGTTAGGCCCATGCAGTGCCAGAATGCTTAAGGGTTGCAATGTCGAGTTTAGCACTTGGGGCTAGTGGCGACGACGCGAGCGATCGTTCACAGGAATCGGAATCAGTTCCGGTTCCTGTTCAGCCTCTGGCCCAAACAGGCTATCAATTAGCCTACGAGCTAATTCTTTAAGCTTTTCCAGCACTTTTTCTATATAGTCCATTAAACTGACCGCTCCTGAGATACTACCTCAATTTTGATTAACAGGTACGCAGAAAATGACGTATTTCGCACCTGTGGCTTTCACTTAAGCTAACACTTACTCCCGTATTTGGGGCATGAGTCACTTCTAAAATTTGGTGTCTGTCTTCTATTTTAATTCTTAGAGTATCACATTCGCAACCTAACAAACTCCATCTCCCGAAGGACGGGATCAAGGGTCAAGAGTCTGACTCTTGACTTGTAACTAGCCTTCTGTGCTTTTCTTTTTCGCAGTAGTCGTTGATGACTTAGCAGTTGACTTAGATTTAGAAGTCGTTGATTTACTCGTTTTGCGAGTCGATTTTGCTGTCGATGCTTTACTCTCCAACAATTTCAATGCCTCAGCCAGCGTTATATTTTCAACCGATTGACCTTCTGGGATACTCACATTAGTTTTGCCATGCTTAATGTAAGGGCCATAGGGGCCGTCGTAAATGTTGATTGTTTCACTGTCTTCTGGATGCGTACCCAATTCGCGTAAGGCTGCCTTGGACTTGCTGCTGGTGGAACTACGTCCTTTTTTTGGTTCAGACAACAATTCCAAGGCACGTTCTACGGTAATTGTCAATACATTATCCGCAGCTTTGAGTGAGCGGTAGTCTTTCCCTTCTTTACCCTGGTCATGAACGACATAAGGGCCAAAGCGCCCCAAACTTGCTTGGATTTTGCCATTAGTCATTGGATGAACTCCCAATGTCCGGGGTAGCGCCAACAGACCAACAGCCATTTCCAGGGTAACAGTTTCTGGGGTAACACCTTTGAGTAGGGAGGCTTGTTTAGGTTTGGGGTTTTCGTCGGTCTTGTCACCCAATTGGACGTATGGCCCATAAGCACCAATTTTCACATAAATCGGTTCACCAGTTTCGGGATGCCGACCTACCTGGTCAGGGCCTGTGATTTTTTGCCGCAGCAATACTTCTACCTGTTTGGGGTCGAGGTCGGCTGGTGTCAGGTCTTTGGGAATTGAGGCAGTAATAACACCGTTACCATTTTCGACTTCAATGTAAGGGCCATATTTACCAATGCGGACTTTGGCGTCTAAATTCTCCAGTTCTACAGTCCTAGCTTTGGTGGCATCAATTTGACTTTCCTGCTCTCTAACTAAGGTTTCCAGACCTTTCTCTCCTAGATAGAATTCCCGCAAGTAGGGTAGCCATTTCGCTTCACCTGTGGCAATGTCATCAAGGGTTTGCTCCATTTTCGAGGTAAAACTGGGATCTACGATGTCGGGGAAATGTTTTTCCAGCAAGTCGGTGACAGCGAAAGCAGTAAAGGTGGGGATGAGGGCATTAGTCACCAATTGGGAGTAACCCTTGTCGATTATGGTGCCAATGATGCTGGCGTAGGTACTAGGACGACCGATACCTTCGCTTTCTAAGGTTTTTACCAAAGTAGCTTCAGTGTACCTAGCTGGCGGTTGGGTTTCGTGACCAACTGCTTCCAATTCTGTACAATTCGGATGATCTCCCACTTTCAGATTCGGCAAAATTACTTCCTGGTCTTCCAGTGCTGCTTCTGGGTCGTCTGAACCTTCGACGTAGGCACGTAAGTATCCGGGAAATTCAATCCGTTTGCCAGAAGACCGGAATCCAGCGTCCTCGACTTGCAATTGGACGCTAATTTGAGTTTGGCGAGAATCAGCCATTTGGCAGGCGACGGTACGCTTCCAAATCAAATCGTAGAGGGCAAGTTCCCGACCGCCCAAACCAGTTTCTTGGGGGGTGCGGAAGGTGCTACCGGCTGGGCGAATTGCTTCGTGCGCTTCTTGCGCGCCTTTGGATTTGGTAGTGTATTGCCGAGGTTCGGGACTGAGGTATGATTTACCATACAGCTTTTCTACACAACTACGAGCAGCTGCGATCGCCTGATCTGACAAATGCACCGAATCTGTCCGCATATAGGTAATATACCCCTGCTCGTACAAATTCTGGGCAACCCGCATCGTGTCACGGGCTGAGAGGCGCAGTTTTCGGTTAGATTCTTGTTGCAACGTCGAGGTGGTGAACGGTGGCGAGGGTTTGCGCGTTACTGGACGTTCCTCGATATCGCTAACACTCCAGGTTTTTCCAGTCAGGCGTTCCTTGAGGGCTACCGCTTGGTCTTCGTTCAGCAACAAGACATTGCGACCTGCGGTAATTTGTCCAGTCGCTGCGTCAAAATCGCTACCATTAGCTATTTTGGCTCCTCCCAATGTTACCAACTGGGCACCAAAGGGGGTTTTTTCCTTTGACAAACTAGCTTTCAAATCCCAATATGTACCCTCATGGAAAGCGCGGCGTTGGCGTTCCTTAATAACTAAGAGTCGCACGGCTACAGATTGCACCCGCCCAGCAGATAATCCCCAGGCGATTTTTTTCCATAGCAGAGGAGACAGAGTATAGCCCACCAGTCGATCTAAAATCCGCCGCGTTTCTTGGGCGCGAACCAACTGCTCATCGATGTCGCGGCAGTTTTTCAGAGATTTTTTGATCGCCTCTTGGGTAATTTCGTGAAACACCATCCGCTTAGTCGGAACTTTCGGCTTCAGCAGTTGGTATAAATGCCAACTAATGCTTTCACCTTCCCGGTCTTCGTCAGTTGCCAGAATCAGTTCATCTACATCTTTGAGGGCTTCTTTGAGCAGGGTGACAATTTTCTTTTTGTCTTTCGGGACAACATATACCGGTTCAAAGTCGGCGTCCACATTTACCCCTAACTGCGCCCATGTTTCCCCTTTGATAGCGGCGGGAATTTCACTAGCCGACTGGGGTAGGTCACGTACATGACCCATAGATGCCTCCACCCGATAGCCTGATGGCAGGTAGTTGCGAATGGTACGAGCTTTGGTTGGAGATTCGACGATGACAAGAGTTGACATGGAAATTTCAAAAAAAGAATAGCTGCTAAGCTAAACAGTCAAATTGAGGTAATTTTTGCAAATTGTCAAGATAAAACGTCACGCTTAGAGCGGTGATTTAATCCTCACACAAACTGCCCGTTAGGGCGAAAATCCGCTTAACTTAGGGTGCAGTCCTTTCTAAAGGATAAGTTAGGGGAACGCTGAGTGTGAATTTCCAGCTATTTCAATCTTTAACTTATCTAGCGCATAATTGGCGAGTAAAGTTTTCAAAATACCCCGTAAATTTAATATGACGATATCTTTTGTCAATTAGGGGAGTGGGAAATGAGGACTAGAAAAAAGTTTTCTTAATGCCCCATGCCCTGTTTAGCCAATTCCCAATGTCCTACTCTGCCAAAGGTTGTACCAAAATTAAACCAAACTTAAGATTAAAAGCAAAGTGGGGTTTGTACTTATCCCCTTGAGGTAAAACTATGTAAAATTCATCAAGATGATGTAATCTTACTACCTGTGTAGCAGGTTGAAGGACAAAAATACTTCATTATTGACCAAAGCGATCGCCTTGTCAATTTAGAAAATTTGGAGATTTTTGTAACTTATGATACTTTTTATCTCAAAACCTTTTGATATTTATAAACTTGAGTATAAAAAACCAAAAACAAAAACGACTACTAGCAATTGGGTAAAAATTAATAGCTTCTAGGGTTCCGCTTTAACAGTTTGAAAGTTAAATAACTGGTACAAGAGAAGCACCCAGTTTGGGAAAAACTGGCCACACGGCGGGAAAAAAGCCTGGGAGATACATAGCAGAACATTAACTGTTATGGCTAACCTGGGCTATAGTTTTGCGTTGCAAATCTGAAAATTTCATTTACCGAAACATGACTGAACAATCTTCTACTGATTCCAATTCTCATTTCCAACCACCTTCCACGGAAGCGGGACGGGCGCTAGAAAAAGAAGCCAATTTACCGCTAACAGGCTGGCAGCAGGAGGTTTCTAAAGGGCTAGAATTTGGATTAGAAGCAGCCGAAAGTATAATTGATCGCTCAATTCCTACCTTTTCGCGCGGGGAACTGCCCCACTTTGCCGGAATTAATACTTTCTTGAAAGCACCATACTTAGAAGATGTGCGGAAAGTTGGAGAATATGATGTTGCTGTTGTCGGCGTACCACACGATTCTGGAACCACTTATCGACCAGGCACACGTTTTGGCCCCCAAGGAATCCGCCGAATCTCTGCATTATACACACCTTATAACTTTGAATTGGGTGTAGACTTACGCGAGCAGATTACTCTATGTGATGTAGGTGATATTTTCACCATTCCAGCTAATAATGAAAAATCCTTTGACCAGATTTCCAAAGGCATTGCCCATATCTTTAGTTCTGGTGCATTTCCAATAATTATGGGAGGTGATCATTCAATTGGTTTTCCTACAGTTCGTGGTATTTGTCGGCACTTAGGCGATAAAAAAGTCGGGATTATACACTTTGATCGCCATGTAGATACCCAGGAAACAGACTTAGATGAAAGAATGCATACTTGTCCTTGGTTTCATGCGACAAATATTAAAAATGCACCAGCAAAAAACCTAGTGCAATTGGGAATTGGTGGCTGGCAAGTACCGCGTCAAGGTGTAAAAGTTTGTCGAGAAAGAGCCACGAATATCCTAACAGTAACAGACATTACAGAGATGGGGATAGACGCAGCTGTCAACTATGCTTTAGAAAGAGCATTAGACGGTACAGATTGCGTTTATATCAGTTTCGATATTGACTGCATTGATGCTGGATTTGTCCCTGGAACTGGCTGGCCTGAACCCGGTGGATTATTACCGCGTGAGGCGCTGTCTTTGTTGGGTAAAATTGTTCAAAAAGCGCCAGTTTGTGGACTGGAAGTTGTGGAAGTTTCACCGCCTTATGATGTTAGCGATATGACATCATTAATGGCAGCGCGGGTAATTTGCGATACGATGGCGCACTTAGTTGTATCCGGTCAATTACCGCGTAAAGAAAAAGCTGCATATATTCATCCCGCAGCCGAACCAGAATTAATTGAGGAATGGAGGTAAATTTTGCATGAAACTGACATGACAAAGGCACTAATTTTAAGCGTAAAAGATTGGTGGGAATCCCAACCTGAACGCCCAGAAATTTCTCAAGTTCACTTAATTGTCGGTAAGTTTACTTGTGTTGAACCTGCAAGTTTGCAATTTGCCTTTGAAGTGCAAACGCGCAATACCTTTTTAGAAAAAGTCAAACTGAATATTCAAGAAACACCACTCATTGCTTTTTGCGATCGCTGTCAACAAGAATATTTCCCGCAAATTGGTTTACAGTATAGCTGTCCTGAGTGTAATTCTCCAATGGAGGATATTCGCTCAGGTAGAGAGTTGAAAATTGATCGGATTGAGTACGCTTATGCATCAAACATTTGACGCGGTATTAGGAATTAACTTACTCCATGTTAATCAACAAGGTGCTGACCACAACCGAGCACATTTTGATCAATGGGGAATTATTTGTTTTAACATTATGAGTAGTCCCGGTGCTGGGAAAACAGCACTATTAGAACGCACCCTTGTAGCTTTAAGTAATGAATTAAAAATCGCTGTCATTGAAGGAGATATGACAACAGATTTAGATGCAGAGCGCCTGCGGAAATATGGTGTTCCTGTAATTGCAATTAATACAGGTCGTTCCTGTCATTTGGATTCCAAAATGGTAGCAGGTGGCATTCATCAATTGGAACACGAATATAATCCTTCCGACTTTGATTTAGTACTGGTGGAAAATGTTGGTAATTTAGTTTGTCCGGCTGAATTTGAAGTGGGAGAACACGCCAAAGTTGCTTTGTTAAGTATTACTGAAGGTGAAGATAAACCACTGAAGTACCCGATTATGTTTCAAGAAGCAGATTGTTTGCTGATTACAAAAATAGATTTGGCTCCCTATCTAGATATTGATATTAGCCGCATTGAAGCAAACATCCGTCAAATGAATCCCAATGTTGAGATTATTGCTGTTTCTACTAAAACAGGTGAGGGATTAGAAGTTTGGTTTAATTGGGTGCGTAGACGCGCAAAGGCGAGTCAAGAGACATAGCAAGTTTTCCAACAACATTAAAATTCTACATCTACAGCAGCAATTATTAATCTTGTTTCACAATAACGAAGCGTGAGTCAGAGTTAAATGTAATGAATATTCGCAAAGTATCATCTCTATTAACAGTCTTTTTACTGACTCTTGTTTTCGCCATCAGTTGTACTCCCAACCAGCAGAGTTCTACACCGCAAAATTCTAATATTTCAGCCAACACTGCACCAATTTCTGTTGGTTTTAGTGCTTGGCCAGGTTGGTTCCCTTGGCAAGTTTCTCAAGAACAAAAGTTATTTCAGACGAACAAAGTTAATGTAGATTTAAAGTGGTTTGACGGCTATTTAGACTCTATCAATGCCTTACGAGCAGGTCAACTCAATGCCAATACCCAAACCTTGAACGATACCATTAGCTCAGTAGCAGCAGGTTCAGATCAAGTAATTGTTTTAGTAAACGATAATTCCATAGGTAACGACAAAATTATTGTCCGAGAAGGAATTAATAGCATTGCTGATCTCAAAGGTAAAAAAGTAGCTGCTGAAGAAGGAACAGTTGATCATTTTCTGTTATTGTTAGGTTTGCAAAAAGCAGGTTTAACTCAAGCTGATATTCAGTTTCAGCCAATAGAAACAGGTGCAGCAGCAGCAGCTTTTGTTGCCGGACAAGTTGATGCAGTCGGAGTTTTTGCACCTTTCACTACCAAGGCTTTTTTACGTTCTGGCAGCAAAGAATTATTTAGTTCTAAAGACTTTCCTGGTGCGATTCCTGACCATTTAGTTGTCAGCCGCAAACTCATTAATGAACGTCCGCAAGATGTACAAGCTTTGGTAAATACTTGGTTTGCTACTTTAGATTTTATCAAAGCTAACCCAGATAAAGCTTACGAAATTATGGCGAGACGCGCCGGGGTGTCAGTTTCAGAATATAAGGCATACGACGCAGGCACTAAAATCTTTTCAATAGAAGAGAATTTGCAAGCTTTTAGTGCTGGTAAAGATATGAAATCCATGAGTTTCGCTGCTGATAAAATTAGTAAATTTCTTATTGAAGCTGGTTTGACAAAACAAGCACCTAATCTTAACCAAATGTTTGACGATCGCTTCGTCAAAGCCTACGCTGCAAAGCAAAAATCATGAATCAATCTGCTGACGATTTGCAGAAGCATTCTCAGAAAATGTTACCACAAACTATTTTTTGGCGCATTGCTGAGGAGATACCTAAAAATTTAGCTTGGACTTTAATGTTCTTGTCCATCACTATCCCTATGCTTCTGTGGTGGGTTATTTCTAATACTGGATTAATTCCGTCTTTATTTCTTCCTACTCCCAGTCAAGTATGGAATGCATTTCAAAGACTTTTAGCAAGCGGGGATTTACAAAAAGATATTGCTTTTAGCTTGTTTCGGGTTCTAGCTGGTTTTTCATTAGCGGCAATTGTTTCTATTCCTTTAGGTACTTTAATGGGGGCTTTTGCCAGTATCCGGGCATTGCTAGAACCGATTATTGGGATTGTGCGCTATATGCCAGCCCCAGCTTTTATTCCCTTACTAATTTTATATCTGGGACTGGGAGAAATTCCCAAAATTATGCTGATTTTTATCGGCACACTATTTTTTAATACTTTAATGGTGATGGATGCAGTTAAATTTGTTCCTCAGCATTTATTAGAAACTACTTATACTTTAGGAGGTCAAAGAAAACAAGTTTTATTGCAAGTTATTTTCCCATTTATTCTGCCTAATATTATTGATGCTTGTCGGGTTAACATGGCAGCATCTTGGAACTTAGTGATTGTTTCGGAATTAGTAGCGGCGACAGAAGGTTTAGGTCGGAGGATTAGTGTTGCCCAAAGATACCTTAAAACAGATGAAATTTTTGCCGGGTTGATTGTAATTGGCTTGATTGGTTTAGCAATTGACCTGTTGTTTCGGTTGTTACTGCGTGTATCTTGTAAATGGGCTAAAGATTAGAGGATCAAAAAAATAATTCATATCTAAAATTGGCTCTTTATGCATTTAGAAGTTAATCAACTCCACAAACAATTTCAAACTAAACGCGGTTTGTTGACTGCATTAAAAAATATCAATTTGTATGTAGAAGAGGGCGAGTTTATCTGTGCAGTGGGAGCAAGTGGTTGTGGTAAATCAACTTTGCTGCGGTTAATTGCGGGGTTAGATACTCCGACGGGGGGGAATATCTTGGTTGATGGGGTACGTGTTACAGGGCCAGGGTGCGATCGCGGGATGGTATTTCAAAGCTACACTCTTTATCCCTGGATGAGTGTCATGGAAAATGTTGCATTTGGCTTAAAGTTGCAAGGTGTGTCTCAAGTACTAAGAAGACAACAAGCCGCTTATTATTTAGAAATAGTGGGATTGTCGGAATTTGCGAAAGCGCTACCACAGGAACTTTCTGGTGGAATGAAGCAACGAGTAGCGATCGCTCGTGCTTTAGCATCAAGACCCAAAATTTTACTCATGGATGAACCCTTTGGTGCATTGGATGTGCAGACAAAAGAAGTAATGCAGCAATTTCTTTTAGAAATTTGGCGTAGCACAAACACTACAATTTTGATGATTACTCACGATGTTGAAGAAGCAATTTTTCTATCTCAACGCATCTACGTATTAAGCGCCCGACCAGGCACAATTAAGCAAGAATTGCAAATCCAATTGCTAAACAAATCTGATCCCCAAGTCAAGCGTTGTCCCATATTTCAGAAATACAAAGATCAAGTGATGAGTCTATTACGTAATGATGGAGAGCAGTTAACTGACAGCCCAGAGCCGTTATCTTTATCTAATTAAACGTAAATTCAACGGTTAGAAAAAGCCAAAAACCTTGCTAGATTATGAAGTGCGAGAAACTTGATACCAGAGTGATTTTAAAAGCTTTGGTACTTCCTAGTATTATTTATTTTTGTCCCAATAATTGATTGTTCCTTGTCCTTTATGAGAAATTTTGAACTATTAATTCTAGTAACTTCATAGTTTTCTGTTATAAACACAGAACCAAAAGTAGCTATCATATCTGCAAGAGAAATCTTAAAAACTAGTGGTATCCTTAAATTAAAAAATGATTTTGGCATAGCTCTAAGATTTAAATACAATTTCTTTTGACTTATGTACCATACGCCAGTAAATTTATTACCTGTTACAAGTTCTTTAGGTTTAGAGAAAAGAAGTGTTTGAATCCTGGTTTGCTCATAAGTCATATCATCTCTAAATTCAATAGTGATTTTTTCCGAATCCGTATCAAAACGCCATTTTCCCAAAAGTAAAATTTCTATTTCTATATCAGAATGCTTACTATTACTCATGTTTCTCTTCAAAGTTAGGTTTAGCTCTAATTTTTAACAAATGTACGATTAAGTCAGAGGAAAGTTTAGTTTGCAACTTTTGACACGAGAAAAGAATAAGTGCATCTGCCAAACTAACCAAGACTTTACCCGCCAAGCTCCCATTGAAAGGTGTTCTGTAGATGATTTTGGGGATAAATCAAAGCTCTGTTGGTCATAGTGTAACCATTTGGCTGGTAAGTGTCCCATCGGTGTCATGGGTGACAATTTAAAAGTTAGTTGCTCATACTCTAACCATTTTCCCTCTTTTCGCCAACCAAGGCGATCGCCAAGTCTCTTTTCTGTTTCATAATCTACTTTACCTCCCATTTCACTCCAGATAGTTTGCTGAATACTAAAGCCGAAATAACCATAACTATATTGTTCCCAAAGTTGATCAATGGTATGGATATCTTGACAAGAAAAGTTATCAATATCTTCCTTATAGACTTCATTCCAATAACTCTTTATCATGACTTTTAGCATTAATTTAGTGGTTTCAATGTCAGCTTCTTTCCACTTATGCTGTTCGAGGAAATCCCGTAATTGGGTATAATCAATATTTTTATTGCTAGGAAATTCTTTTGTCAACGTCACATTATTAGTCAATTTCATCAATCCTATTTCTTCAACAGCAGATAGAGGTGCTGTAGGGACAAAACTTATTTCTGCTATGCCTAGCACTTTTATTTGATCAGTGAGTTGCTTGGATATATAGTTAGATATTAAATCAATACCCTTGTCTAGAAAGACACCATTTTCGCTCAAATCAAAATTATGGATTTGCCAATCTAATAATTGAGATTGAATAAAAGCATCTTTTAATCTGGTTTTTTTCTCATAACTTGTCACCATAAAATCGAGAAAAGTTTCAGAAATTGCCTCGTTTTCTTCCAGGTTAAATAAATTTGACTGATACTTTAAAATGTTATCCCCTAGATTTTTAATATCTCCAACAGTTGCGTAAAAATATTCATCTACTTTTACGACTTCATCTATTAAAGATTGAAAGGGACTAAAATAATCTTGTAAAGAATTTTCAAAATTGATTGCAGTCTGGGCAATTTTTGCTATCTCTTGACGAATTTTATAGGCTTTTTTTTGATATTCGTAAATCTCTTGATATACTTCTAAATCTTTAACTATTCGCTGAATAATTTCTTTTTGAGTTTTGGTATCTTCCGCAAGGTTTTTAATTCCTTCACCAAGGGATCTTATTTTTTCTAACATTAAAAAATAAGCATTGCTCAACAGTAAAACTGCTTTAAAGTTTTCTTGCTTCTCCCATCTTAGCTCATCAAGTATTTTCGGATTTGTATGATTTTTTAGCTCTAATTTTATTCTTTCATCTTCTAAACTTTTTATTTCCAAATATTTTTGTTTGAATAACTTCTTCAATTCATCAGTAAGGTTCAACAAAAAATTATGATAACTATCCTGATAATTTTCTAGGAAATCAATAAGATGACTGTAGTCCTTAATAAATAATTGGATTTCATCAAAAATTTCTCCCTGGCTAATTTCTTCTTTTCGCTTAATTATCCCACCAAGCTGAGGGTGATATCGAATACCTTCTTTAATTAATTTTTGACGTTCTCTAATTTTTTTCTGAACTGTTTTTACACCGTTATTTTTGAGGACGGGTAATTGATAGGTTCGTTCGTAAATTGAAATAGCTTCGTAAGTAATTAGTTGTCTTTGCTGTTTAGTTAGCATAACCTTGATTTTTAAAAGTATGAATAGTCTTTAATGGTAAAATTATTTTAGGGTGAGATAAAGAAAAAGTCAAAATACTCTACTCTGCTCCATCTACCATCAAAGCTTGTAATTGTGTGGCTAATAGTTTGACATTTGGTTCATAAAGCATTTGACCGTGGTTTCCAGGTACAGAAATCACCTTGGCAAACTTTTGAGTATAAGCTTGCCATCCCCAATCTGGCAGATCGTAATCAGAAAAAGCTTGGAGTTCTTGCAAAATAATCTCCTGAACTTCTTGAGCGCGGAATAAAGCAATGGGGGCAGAAATTGGATGAGTCGGCTGATAATTCGCGTAATTGAGCGTTAACACTTTCATCACTTTCATATTGGTTTTGAGTAAAGAAAGGGTGGAGTGTTCCGGTAAAACATTATTTCGGTATAGATAGTCTGCTGCTAAATCCCACCTAGATTGGTCATTTGGTTGAGCCGCTAAATCGTCGTATTGCAGTCCTAAAGAAACTTTCTTTAAGACTTCAATTCGTCGAATCAATTGCCAAATCCAATCAAGCTCTGCTCTATCAGTAAAATACTCAGGATAAGAAACTAGTCCAGCGTCTAAGATAGCTAATAAACTCACCGTTTCACCTTGCTGTTCGAGTTGGGAAGCCATTTCAAAAGCAACGGCACAACCTGAAGAGTATCCTGCTAATATGTATGGACTTTGGGCTTGCTGTTGACGTAATAAATCAATCAGTTGACTTGCATGGGCTGCTACTGATTCAGGGAGGGCGCTAAAGCCGTCTCGTCCTGGAGTTTCAAGTCCATATACTGGCCGCTTAGTTCCTAAATTGATTGCCAAATCTCGAAAATAGAAGCCGTATCCGTTTGCGCCAGGAAGAAAAAATAGAGGGGTTGCATCTCCTTGAGGTTGGAGTGAAAGTAAATCGGTATTTGACTGTTGAACCTCAATATTATAAAGTTTTTCTGCTAGTTGAGCAATAGTAGGATTCTGAAATAAACTACTTAAAGAAAGTTGTTGATCAAACACTTGTTGAATATTATTGAGCAGTTTGATTGCTAATAAAGAATGACCGCCCAAGTCGAAAAAGTTATCATGAATCCCAATCTCTTGACGTTCGAGTACAGCAGACCAAACTAGCGCTAGTTGTTGTTCAACTTCGTTACGCGGGGCTTCATATAAGCCCTCAATTACATCATTTGGAACAGGTAAAGCTTTCCGGTCAACTTTACCATTAGGAGTTAAAGGCAACTCATCCAATATGATGATTTGAGCGGGTAACATATAATCGGGTAGACGGGATTTAAGATGATTTTTCAATTGGGTGGTCACTGAGCCTTGCCGAAGTGTAGACAAATCATTGTTGATTCCCGTTACATAAGCAATTAAACTTTGGTTACTCTCAGTTTTATATAAGGTAACAATTGCTTCTTTAACTGATGGATGTTGTAACAAAATTGATTCAATTTCACCGAGTTCAATCCGAAAGCCCCGTAATTTAATCTGATCGTCAATGCGACCTAAATATTCAAGGTTGCCATCAAACCTCCATCTTGCTAAGTCGCCAGTTTTGTAAATTCGCTCAATTTTACCGAACAAGTCAATGTTGATAAATTTTTCGGCGGTTAAATCGGGATGGTTGAGATAGCCTCGTGCCAAACCCACTCCAGCGATGCACAATTCTCCAGGTATACCAGGCGGTAATGGTTGATTGTGAGCATCTAAAATGTAAATGCGGATATTAGATAATGGTTGACCAATGGGCGGTTTTTTTCCATTAGGATAACAGAGAGCAATACTCACACAAACCGTAGATTCTGTAGGCCCGTAGGCATTGAAGAAACTTCGTCCTCTTGCCCATTGGGTAACTAATTCTGTTGGGCAAGCTTCACCAGCAACCACTATGGTTTGGCAATCGGATAAAGCAGCTTTAGGTAATAGGGATAAGACCGAAGGGGGTAACGTGATATGGGAAATTTTATGATTTGCTAAGAAGTTAACCAAAACTTGACTAGGCAATAAAGTTTCTTTCTTTGCCAGATACAAACAAGCGCCTGCGGTAAGAGCAGTAGCCATTTCCCAAATTGAGGCATCGAAGCTGAAAGAAGCAAACTGAAGCAATCGGCTTTGAGGTAGAATTTGCAAAGTTTTATTGATCGCCAAAGCCAAATTCACCAGTCCTCTATGCTCAATCATCACTCCCTTAGGTCGTCCCGTCGAACCAGAAGTATAGATCACATAAGCTAAATCATTAGGCGTACTTTGAGGGCTAGGATTATCTGTTAACGCCTCACTAAAATTTTCCTGATCTAAACAAATGATCTGACAAGTTTTTTTGAGGTTAGCTAGGGGTAATTGGTCTAATAAGAAACTCTGAGTTAGTAACAGCAATGTCCCAGAATCTTCTAACATAAACCCAATCCGTTCTTTAGGATAATTGGAATCAATTGGCACATAAGCCGCACCTGCTTTCAGGATACCGAGTACACCAATAATCATTTCCAAAGATCGTTCGACACAGATACCAATTAAAGTGTCTGGCTTAATTTGGTGGTTTTGAATTAAATAATGAGCTAATTGGTTCGCTTTTTGATTGAGTTGCTGATAAGTTAGGCTTTGGGATTCAAACACTAAAGCGAGATTATGAGAGTTTTTAGCAACTTGTTGTTCAAATATCTCAACTAGAGTTTTATCATTAGGATAATCGCTTTGAGTTTGATTCCAGCGTTGTAGTTGCAGAAGTTCGGGCGCTGTCATCAAAGGCAGAGTATTGATAGGTTGTTGAGGGCAAGCAACAATTCCCTTAAGTAAAACTTCAAACTGCGCCGCCATCCTTTGTATAGTAATTTTCTCAAAGAGATCGGTGGCATATTCCCAAGTTAAATTTAACTGGTTATCAGATTCTATGACCAAAAGTGCTAGATCAAATTTAGCAAACGGGTAGTTTAATGGAAGCCATTCAATCTCTAGTCCTGGCAAACTTAGGTCAGGACTTTCATTATTTTCCAGTGCTAACATGACTTGGAATAAGGGGTTATAACTCATACTGCGTTCTGGTTGCAACTGTTCTACCAGATACTCAAAGGGAATGTCTTGATGAGAGTAGGCATCTAGACAAATTTGGCAAGTTTGTTGTAAGAACTCGATAAAACTTTGCTCAGGCTTGATTCGGTTACGCAGGATCAAGGTATTGACAAAAAAGCCAATTAATCCTTCCGTGTGGCTATGGGTGCGGTTAGCAATGGGAGAACCAATACATAAATCTTCTTGGCGACTGTAACGAGAAAGCAGAATACTGAAAGTTGCCAACAAAGTCATAAACAAACTTACCCCTTGCTGTTGACTTAAAGTTTTAATGGCAAGAGTTAAGTCAGATGGTAAGGAATAGCGATCGCGATCGCCTCGGTAAGTTTGCAATGCTGGACGGGGATACTCGGTAGGCAACTCCAGTAATGGGGCAGCATCTTTGAGTTGATTTTTCCAGTAGTTGATCTGGGTTTCTAACACCTCTCCTTGTAACCAGTTTCGTTGCCAGTTTGCGTAGTCGCTGTATTGAATAGGCAATGGTAAAAGGTTTGGGGTTTGACCTTGGGCAAAGGTGGTATAAACTTGTCGTAACTCACGGACAAATACCCCCATTGACCACCCATCACTGATAATGTGGTGCATATTGATGAGTAACACATATTTGCAATCACTCAATTGCAGCAGTTTCGCTTTAAACAAAGGCCCAGTATTTAAGTCAAAGGGTTCTTGAACATGAGCATCAATAAAACGCTGAACAGTTGGAAATTGGGGATGTTCATCAAAGTTTCGCCAGTCTTGTATCGTTAAAACTTCGATGTTGTCTAAATTTTGGAGCGCAACCTGGGGATGTCCTGCCACTGTAGGGAAATACATCCTGAGACTGTCATGCCGATTAAGCAGATAAGCAAAACTAGAATGCAGAGCATCAATATTGAGGTTTCCATCCAGTTGTAAAGCGATCGGCATATTGTAACTAGCTGATGGGCCTTGAAGTTGCGCTAACAGCCACAGGCGTTGTTGAGCAAAGGAAAGAGGCTTGGGAACATCACCTGGCAAGCTTGGAATTTCTTCTGCCATGACGGATATGGCTCTAGCAGAATTTAAGAATGCTAATATATCCGCTTTATTGGTTTGAATTTCCTGCTTTAGTTCAGTAGTTAAGGCGTTTTTACTAGTACGAATTCGTAATTTGTCATCTTCAGCCCAAATTCGGCAGCCTATGTTCTGCAAACGAAGCATTAAAGAAATCAATTGCTCATTTTTTGTCATAATTTAGTTGGACACAACCAAAGTTGACTGTCAATATTAGGAATTAATTTTTAACAGTAAATAGTACTTTGTCAAGTTAGTTATTAGGGTTTGTAGTAAGCATTTTAGTACTTAGAAAATAAGGACTAAAGTCCTTGCTACGAACTTGCTTAACAACTAAAAGTTTGAGAGGTTTTACAATTTTTAACTCAGTTCTGGTTCCTGGGCGTAGCCCGTCGGAGAAATCGCTTCCAATTCTACATCCTGGTAAAGGTCAGCAAATGAGGCGGTTAGGTTAATACTTTGCAGTTCAAAGGTTTGGTCGGTAGGAATATAAGTTTGTAGCACCCATAAGCCTTGATCATTACGGCGGAATGTTTCAATTCGTTGGTGTTTGCTATTAACTAAAACGTATTCCTCTAGGCTGTCAAGGGTTTGATAGTCGTTGAATTTATCACCTCGGTCAAAGGCTTCGGTAGAATCCGATAGGACTTCGATAATAAGTTTAGGAAAGCGTTTATAGGTGGAGGTTTCTCGGTCTTTAGGGTCGCAGGTTACGATAAGATCGGGGTAATAAAAGCGGTTACGTTTTTCAATCCTGGCTTTAATATCGGCAAAGTAAACTCGACAGTCTGACCCTCGGAAGTGGTTACGAATCAGAATAAATAGGTTTCCAACAATAGTGTTGTGGGTGTCAGTTGTTCCTGCCATTGCGTAAACTTGACCATCAATATATTCGTGTTTGATGTTGCTTTTTTCTTCTAGTTGAAGGTATGCTTCGGGAGTGATAAAAATGGAATCAGATAGGGCAATCATAGATTAAGTTTCTCATTAAAAGATAAATTTTGCTTGAGAATGTGTTTTCAGCCGTAGTAGTTTAAAGTTCGATTTCCTCTTCGTCTGAGTTGAGCGATCGCATACTTTCGGCGGTGGAATTAACCCAAATACAGGTATCGAGATAATTTGCTAATTCAGTGACGGTGGGGAATTCAAATACTTTCCGCAGGGGTAATTCCACTTTGAATTTATCACGGATGCGGGCAATTAGTTGAGTTGCTAATAAAGAATGACCCCCCAAGTTAAAGAAGTTATCATGGCGGGCGATCGCTTCATATTTAAGCAGTTTCGCCCACAATTCGGCAAGCAATTTTTCTGTCGGGGTTACAGGCAATTCAATGTCTGTTGATAAAACAGTTACATTTGGTGCAAGCAAAGCTTTATGGTCTACTTTTCCATTTGGTGTCAGTGGCAGTTTTTCTAAGATAGTGAAATGGCTAGGAATCATATAATCAGGCAAATTTTGTCCCAGAAAATTCCGCCATTCGGCGAATATTGCGGGTTCAATTTGATTAGTGTGATATTGTAACGGCTGGTTTGCATAATTTTGCCAAGGTTTCACCTGCAAATTTTTACCCTCAGTAAATCTTGGCAATATCGCCTGTCCAGGGATATTCCTTTGAAAAACAACATCGTAATTAGAAAATCCTGTGGGGCTACATTGGATAAAAGGTGTATAGGGTAAATCTCGCACTAAAGTTCGGAACGCTTCGGGTTCTATACCTGGTTTAGCTTGGGCAATTGCCGCTTTTAAGTTTGTAACAGTACCATCTAATTTAGCAATTTCTTCTAACAGCAGCATCTCTGAAGTTAGACGAGAATTCGGAATATTGTTAATGCGTAATAAATCCGGTTGCTGAGTTGTTAAAATTCTCTCTATTGTTTCCAGATTCAGTTGCTCAGTTTGCCAATCTAAGCATTGTGGTTCGACGACTGGAGTATTTATCTGATCCAAATGTAAAACAACGTCATAACGAAAACGGCTCATTTCCGTCTGAGCATAACCCTGTTTCAATTGGATTTGCACATGACTAATCCGAGGAAATCTTTGTTTTAAAGCGATAAATAAATCAGGATCAATTAGTAATTCGCCTTCAGTATCAATGCTTTTTTTAATATGTTGACCCAAGTCCTTAATTGACAAATCATCGGGAGCGCGATAAAATTCGATTGCGGTGTGGAAAGCTTCTAGTAGATGGAGATTTCGCACATCTCCTATAAAGATTGATCCCTGAGTCGTCACAGCTTTAACAACTTCCTCCAATACTGACAAAAAGTAATCTAGGGAAGGAAAATATTGGATAACAGAATTTATGATTACCAAATCATAAGCATTTGTTTCAACACCATCAAACTGGTTAGCTGCACTGGTTTTTAAAGTAACTATCTCTTTGAGAGACTGCTCTTTTAGATGTTGTTCAATATACTGCAACGCTTCAGGTGAAAAATCTGTACCCAGATAATGCTGGCAATGGGGCGCAATTTTAAACAATAACATCCCTGTCCCACAACCAATTTCCCAGATCCGTTTGGGTTCAAGTTCCAGAATTTGGGCAACTGTTGTATCTCGCCATTCCTGCATCGCCGCTTTGGGAATGGGTTCTCCTGTGTAGCTATCATTCCAACCTGCTAGATTCAGAGTTGGATCATCGGTTAGGGCTTGTTGCTGAGAGTAGCTATCATTGAAAACTTGCTGCCACAAATCTATTTGTTCAGCCTGAAGATTTTTATCTTCGAGGTTGTTATCTATTGGCGTGGGTACAATATAAGCCAGCAAGCGCTGATCAATTGCATCTTCGCCTTGCAAAATTACAACTGCTTGCTGAATTTTAGAATGTTGAACTAACAAGGCTTCAATTTCACCCAATTCAATCCGAAATCCACGCAGTTTTACTTGGTTGTCAATCCGTCCCAGGTATTTTAAGTTACCATCTTGCAACCATTTTGCTAAATCTCCGGTTTTATAAACTCGCTCTTGTTGGCCAAATAAGTCGAGTTCGATAAATTTTTCTGCTGTGAGTTCGGGATGGTTGAGATAGCCACGCGCTAAACCAGCACCCGCAATACAAAGTTCCCCAGGAATGCCAGGAGGTAGGGGTTGGTTTTGGTTGTCTAAGATGTAGATACGTGCATTAGCAATTGGCTGTCCGATTAATAAATCGCCAACTAAATCCATTTTCCCAGTCGCTTCGTAGACACAACACCCCACAACCGCTTCTGTCGGCCCATATTCATTAATCAGGCGGGTATCGGGGGCATGAGTCAGCCACGGAATTATCTGGTTAGCGTGTAATGTCTCACCACCTAAAACAAAAGCATTAACTCGATTCGGCATGGAATCAAGATCAAGTTGGTGATTGAGTATTTCTAGATGCGAAGGTGTGATTTTGACCAGGGAGAGATGTCTGCAATTCTTAATGATGTTTGCTAATGCTTCAATCTCTTGTTTTTCTCTTACCAAGGTAGTGGTAAGCCCACAAACTAGAGGTAGATAGAGCGAGGTAATTGTTGCATCAAAGCTAAGGGAAGACTGCACAGGTGTACCTTGCCCTTGCACTACTGCATAAAAGTCCTTTGCCCACTGCAAATAGTTACTTAAAGCACGGTGTAGTAGTTGTACGCCTTTGGGTCGCCCAGTAGAGCCTGATGTGTAAATGACATAAGCTAAATCATCGGGTTTACTTTGGGAACTTGGATTATCTGTAGATTGCTTGGCAAAGTTATCCTCATCCAAACATAGTATTTTCTGGGAGTGAGGAAGAGTTTCTTTATTTGCGATCGCTAATTTATCTTTGAGTTGACTATGAGTGAGCAGAACTTTTGCCTCACAGTCTTCGAGCATGAAACGAATGCGTTCTAATGGATAATTGGGGTCAATTGGCACATACGCCCCACCCGCTTTCAGAATGCCAAACAAGCCAATAACCATTTCTGGCGATCGCTCCACGCAAATCGCAATCAATGGATTATCAGGCAATTGTTGCTCTGTTTTGAGTTCTAATAGAGAATACGCCAACTGATTAGCTTTCTGGTTTAGTTCTTGATAACTCAGGCTGTGGTCTTCAAACACCACCGCAATGTTATCAGGGGTTTGTGCTGCTTGTTGTTCAAACAGAGTAACTAGAGTCTGGTTTTTAGGGTAATCGGTGTTAGTTTTATTCCAAAGTTGCAGTTGTTGGATTTCTGCTGTTGTGATTAAAGGCAGCTTACTGATCGGCTGTTGGGCATTTTGGGCGTTCGCGCCAGCCTGCTGTAAGCATATCGCTTTGAGCAAGACTTCAAACTGTCCTGCCATCCGCCTAATTGTCTTTGACTCAAATAGATCGGTGGCATATTCCCACATACAGCGTAGTTGACCATCTCTTTCGCAAAGATCGAGTGTTAAGTCAAACTTGGCAAAAGGATAATTTTGATCCAACAATTTAATCTCAAGCTCTGGTAAACTAACATTCGTCCCCGCCCCTTCGGTGTTTTGCAACACGAGCATCACCTGGAATAAGGGGTTATGGCTCAGACTACGTTCTGGTTGTAACTGTTCTACTAAATACTCAAAGGGAATATCTTGATGAGAGTATGCATCTAAGCAAATTTGGCGGGTTTGTTGAAGTAACTCGCTAAAACTTTGCTCTGGCTTGACTTTGCTACGTAATACTAAGGTATTGACAAAAAAGCCGATCAACCCTTCTGTGTGGCTATGGGTGCGGTTAGCGATCGCAGAACCAATACATAAGTCTTCTTGACGACTGTAACGAGAAAGTAAAATACTAAAAGCCGCTAACAGGGTCATAAATAAACTAACCCCATGTTGTTGACTAATAGCTTTAAGTCTCTGAGTCAGTTCATTGCTTAAAAGATATTCCTCACGCCCACCTTGATAACTTTGTTGTGCTGGACGGGGATGATCAGTAGGCAAATCCAGCAATCGGGGAGCATCGCCTAATTGTTGTTTCCAGTAATTTTCCTGACTTTCTAAAATCTCCCCTTGTAACCAACTGCGCTGCCAAGCTGCATAATCACTATACTGAATTGGCAACGGTGACAAATTCGGAGCATACCCCGCAGCAAAAGCAGAATAAGCTTGTTGCCATTCGCGTTTAAATACTCCCATTGACCAGCCATCACTAATAATGTGGTGCATATTAATGAGCAGCACATTTTTTTGTTCGCTAAGTTGCAGCAGTTTTGCTTTGAACAAAGGGCCGGTATTTAAGTCAAAGGGTTCTTGGGCATGATTATTGGCTAACCGTTGTCCGGTTTCTGCTTGAGTCTGGGGATCGAGTAACCGTAAGTCTGCAATCGCCAGCACTTCTATATCCTTTGGATTTTGGACGATCACTTGCGCCTCTCCCGACCGTGCAGGAAAATAGGTGCGTAAAATGGTATGGCGATCGAGGAGATAATCAAAACTTGTACGCAACGCCTCTATATTCAACTTGCCGTCAAGTTCTAACGCCGTTGACATATTATAGGTGGCCGACGTTCCTATTCCTTCAAGTTGGGCTAAAAACCAAAGTCTTGATTGAGCAAAGGACAGAGTTTTAGGAGCATTTTCAGGCTGTGGTGTGATTAGAGGTAAAGTAACACCCGAAGCTGCTTTGTCAATTTCTATTGCCAACTCAGACAAAATGCTCTGCTCAAATATCTTGCGGACAGGCACTTCTACCCCAAAAATGTCACGAATCCGGGCAACCAATTGAGTTGCTAAGAGCGAATGTCCCCCCAGTTCAAAGAAGTTATCTCGGCGACCAACAGACTGAGCTTTCAGAAGAGTTTGCCATAAGGTAGCCAGCAGTTCTTCAGTTGGGGTTACTGGCATTGCAAAGTCTGGGGAAGTAGCTATATCTGGTGCTGGTAATCCTCTCCGATCTAGCTTACCGTTGGGGGTAAAGGGCAACTGATTCAATACGATAATTTGGCTAGGAACCATATAATTTGGCAAGCGAACTTTCAGGTAGTCTTTAAGTTGTCCCCCTAAATTGAATGATTTTTCTTTTGCCGTGATATAAGCTACTAACCTGGGATTATTATCAGTTTCATATAAAATAACAACTCCTTCTTTAACTAAAGAGTGTTGCAATAATAGCGATTCAATTTCACCTAATTCAATGCGGAAGCCGCGTAATTTAACTTGATCGTCAATCCGACCCAAATACTCAAGGTTGCCATTATCTGTCCATCTGGCTAAGTCGCCAGTTTTGTAAATTCGCTCAGTTTTGCCGAATAACTCAACTTCAATAAATTTTTCGGCGGTTAAATTGGGACGATTCAAATAGCCTCGTGCCAAACTAACGCCAGCGATGCACAATTCTCCAGGTATTCCTGGAGGTAATGGTTGATTATGAGCATCTAAAATATAGATATGTATATTGGCTAATGGTTGACCAATTGGTGGTTTTTTGCCATTGGGTTGACAAATTGCGATCGCTGCACCAACTGTAGATTCTGTAGGCCCATAGCCATTAAAGAAATGTCGTCCTGTTGCCCATTTTGTAACTAATTCGGCTGGGCAAACTTCACCACCAACAACTATGGTTTGCAAATCTGGTAAAGTCGCTGGAGGTAACACCGATAATGCCGAAGGGGGTACAATGATATGGGAAATTTTGCGATCGTTCAAGAAATTGACCAAGCCTTGACCGGGTAACAAAGTCTCTTTTTTAGCCAAATGTAAACAAGCACCCGTGGCTAGAGTGGGAGCAATTTCAGCAACAGAACTATCAAAACTAAAAGAAGCAAACTGAAGAAAACGGCTTTGGGGTTGAATTTGAAAACTGTTAACCAGTGCTAAAGTCAAATTGGTCAACCCTCGATGTTCAATCATCACTCCTTTGGGTCGTCCCGTCGAACCAGAAGTATAAATTACATAAGCTAAATTATTAGGTGTAGTTTTTGGACTGGGATTTTTTGTGAACTCTTCGGCAAAAGTTTCGTCATCCAAACAAATTACTTGAGGAGAGTTTTCTAGTTCAGCTAGGGGTAATTGGTCTTGGAGGAAACTTTGGGTTAGTAATACCGATGTTCCAGAATCTTCTAACATAAACCCAATCCGTTCTTTAGGATAATTGGGGTCAATTGGCAGGTATGCCGCACCCGCTTTCAAGATACCGAGTACACCAATAATCATTTCTAAAGACCGTTCAACACAAATACCAATTAAGCTTTCTGGCTGAATTTGGTAGTTTTGAATTAAATAATCAGCTAGTTGATTCGCTTTTTGATTAAGTTGTTGGTAAGTTAGGCTTTCGGATTCAAACACCAAAGCGAGATTATTAGGGTTTTTGGCAACTTGAGCTTCAAACAGTTCAACCAAAGTTTGATTGAGAGGATAAACCACTTCTGTTTGATTCCAGACTTGGAGTTGCTGACGTTCAACTTCTGTAATCAACGGTAGGATATTAATCGGTTGCTGAGGATTATCGACAATTGAGAGAAGTAAAACTGCAAAATGTCCCGTCATCCTTTGGATAGTTTTAGCCTCAAACAAATCGCTTGCATATTCCCATTCTCCTGTCAAGCCTTGAGGAGTTTCGCGGAAAATCAGCGACAAATCAAACAGAGTTGTGGTGTTTTCCCAGGTGAAACGAGTAACGGTTAATCCATTGGTTTCTAGTTGCTGCTGGGTTTCATTTTGTAAGCTAAAAGCCACTTGAAATAGGGGATGATGAGAAAGCGATCGCTCTAAACCCAGTTCATCGACTAATTTCTCAAAGGGTAAATCTTGATGGTCATAAGCATCTAGGGTTACTTGCTTTACTCGTTCAAGTAATTCTAAAAAAGTTGGATTTCCTTGCAGATTAGTACGCAATGCTAGGGTGTTGACAAAAAAGCCAATTAGGGGTTCTATTTCACGACGATTACGATTAGCGATCGCAGAACCAACTACAATATCCTCTTGTCCACTGTAGCGCGAAAGTAACAGGGTAAATGCTGCAAGTAAAGTCATAAACAAAGTTGTTCCTGACTCTTGACTTAAACGTTTCAACTTCTTTGTTAAATCGTGATTGAGTTCTAAAAACTCGCTACGTCCCCGATAGGTTTGAGTTGATGGGCGGGGTCTATCTGTGGGTAATTCTAACAGAGGCGAGATTTCAGCTAATTGTTTTTGCCAGTAATTGAGTTGGGTTTGGAGTACCTTTCCCTGTAGCCATTGTCTTTGCCAGTGGGCGAAATCGGCATATTGTAGTGATAATTCGGGTAAGGGAGAAGGTTCTCCAGCGCAGAAGGCGGTATAAAGGCTGAACAATTCACGGCGGAATATGTCCATTGACCAGCCATCACAAACAATATGATGAATGACGAGCAATAACAGATGCGATTGGTTATTCAGTTGCAACAACTTTACTCGCAGCAAAGGTGAGTTTAATAAATTAAAGGGCTGTTGCAATTCTTCTGTCGCTAATTGCGTAGCTTTGCTTAACTGGTTTTCTTCAGTCAATTGTTGCCAATCTAGCACTTGCATTGTCAGTTGAGGATGAGCGTGAATCACCTGTATCGGCGACTCATCTACAACACAAAAGCTAGTGCGTAAAACTTCATGACGTTGAACAATTTCTTTAATAGCTTGTTCTAAAGCAGCTATATTCAGAAATCCGCTAATTTCCCAGAAAAACGGCACGTTGTAAACGCAATTTCCCCCCTCTAATTGATCGAGAAACCAGAGTCTTTGTTGAGCAAAAGACAGAGGAAGGGGTTGCTTTCTTGATACGAGTGTTATGGGTGGAATTAGCCTGTTATTATTTTGTGCAGATTGCTGCTTTTTCAGTTTTTGTAAAACTAATTCTCGCTTGTCTGGTGAAAGAGCTTCTAGACGTTTTAATATATCGCTCATAATAACACTTCTCCTGACTCTCTGCGCCTCTGCGCCTCTGCGTGATAAAATTCTTTAAAAAAGCAATTGCTGCGCCACTTCTTCTTCTGATAACTGATCAACTTCCCTTAAAATCTGTGATATGGCATCATTTTCAGCTTGTTCAATCTGTTGAGCGATCGCTTTTTGGGCGAGTTCGGCAATGGTCGGATTTTCAAACAAATAACGTAGAGAAAAATCTAGAGAAAAGGCTTCTCTTAACCGAGAAATAACTTGAGTAGCCAGTAAAGAATGACCCCCCAACTCGAAAAAATTATCGTGAATTCCCACCTGTTTTAATTTGAGAACTTCAGCCCAAATTGTGGCTAATTCTTGTTCGGTAGGCGTGCGGGGAGCAACAAAATCAACCTCTAGATTTCTTTGGTCAGCATCTGGAGCAGGCAAAACACGGCGATTGATTTTACCATTAGGCGTTAGGATAAATGCTTCTAGAAATACGAAAGCGGCGGGAATCATGTAGTCAGGCAGCTTTGTCTTGAGGAAGTTTCGCAGACTGCTAGGAGTTAGTGGATTATCTTTAGCAATGAGATAGGCAACTAAATACTTGTTCCCAGGCTCATCTTCCCGCACAATAACTACAACTTGCTTTATGTCAGAGTGTTGATTTAAAACTGCCTCAACTTCTCCTAATTCAATGCGGAAACCGCGAATTTTCACTTGTGTATCAATTCGCCCTAGAAATTCCAGGTTCCCATCAGAAAGGCGGCGGACTAAATCTCCAGTTTTGTAAAGTGTATCGCCCTCAAAAAAAGGATTAGGAAGAAATTTTTCACTGGTTAATGTTGGTTGATTTAAGTAACCTCTAGCAACACTCGCCCCACCCACATAAAGTTCACCAGGAACACCAATCGGAACTCTGTGTAAATCTTTATCTAGTAGATAAACTTTTCTGTCACCGATGGGTTTTCCAATGGGAATTGAATGGATATTGTGATCAATTTGTTGAGGAATTGGATAACAACAGGTAAAAACTGTACATTCTGAAGGGCCATAAGCATGAATTAATTGCGTTCCAGGCAATAGTTCTAAGGCGCGACGAACATGATCTACAGAAACGGACTCTCCCCCAAATAACAGTTGTTTTACCCCTAACAATCCTTGTGGCATGGTGTCAATCATGAGATTAAATAGGGCTGTAGTCAAAAACAGGATGTTAACCCCTTGTTCTTGGATGATGCGACTTAAGTCTCCAGGTGTGGGAATTTTGCCTGGGTAAAGCACACAACGCCCACCGTAAAGCAAGGGTGGCCAAAGTTCTAGGGTTAGTGCATCCCAAGAAATCGATGAATGTTGTAGCCAAATCTGCTCTGCATCAAGGTGAATATAATCAACCCCAAACATAAAACCAATAATGCTACGATGAGGAACTTCTGTTCCCTTTGGTGTTCCCGTCGTGCCAGAGGTATAAATGATATAAGCTAAGTTTTCTGGATTAACTTCACTGAGTAAATTGTCTTCTTTATATTGGGCAATTATTTCCCAATCTGAATCAAGATTTACCACGGTTTGATTATTGAGTGGGAGTCTATCTTGGAAATGATTTTGTGTTAGTAAGATCGATGTTTGTACATCTTCCACCATGAACGCCAGTCTTTCTGAAGGATAAGCTGGATCTAGCGGAACATAAGCCCCGCCCGCTTTAAGAATAGCGAGTATTCCTATTACCATTAAAAGCGATGCCTCCGGCAACGTCTCCGACGAACGCTCTACACAAATTCCCACCCGGACTTCGGGTTTAACTCCCAGCGCTTGTAAATAATGAGCTAATTGATTGGCGCGGTTATTCAACTCACGATAAGTTAGGTGTTGTTTTTTATATACAACTGCTACTGCATCAGGGGTTTTTTCTACCTGTTCTTCAAATAAACTATGAATACATTTGTAATAAATAGAATCTATATTTTGATTATTTTCTTGTAAAATTAATTCTTCTTCTTCGGCTGTAGTTAGCAGGGATAATTGGGAAATGTTTTGTTGTAGATTGGTTGCCATTCCTGTTAGCAATGTTTGGAAATGTCCAATCATGCGGACAATTGTCTCTTGCTCAAAACGACTGGCATCATAGACAATCCTGCCAGACAATTGTGATTTAGGATTAAGTACAACCGTTAGCGGATAATTCGTGCGTTCAAAACAACGAAGATGACTAATTTCTAAAGTTTTTTTGGTTTTCTGTTCAGCAGAATCTAGCGGATAATTCTCAAACACTAAAAGGCTCTCAAACAAGGGCATTCCTGGGGGAACATTACTCAAACGCTGAATTTCCGCCAGGGAATAATAACTATACTGTTCCTGTTCAAATGCTTGCGTTTGTAATTGCTTAAGCCAGGATAATAATTCCGTGTTTGCTGTAATTTGTACCCGAATGGGGAGAGTGTTGATTAGTAACCCCACCATCGAATCTACTCCCACAAGCGTTGCTGGACGACCAGATACAGTTGCACCAAAAACCACATCGCTTTCTCCACTGTAGCGAGAAAGTAGCAGTGCCCATGCTCCTTGCACCAAATTATTCAAAGTTAAATGGTGTTGTCGCGCCGCATATTGCAGTTTGTCAGTTATTGTTTGAGATAATTGAAAAGTTTGCTCATTATATATTTCTTGTTCTTGTTCCCTGTTGCCTATTAAAGGGGTAGGAAGCCCGAAACCGTGGAGGGTTTGTTGCCAGAATTTCTCTGCTTGAGTAATATCCTGTTGCTGTAACCAATTAATATATTCTCGATAGGGGCAAGAGGGTATCAGGCGTAAATGTTCGCCTCGTTGATGTGCTTCATAAAAAGCTAAAACTTCTTTGAGGATAATCTGCATCGACCAGCCATCAAAGAGGATATGATGATGACTCCAAATAAATTGATAAGTCTGCTCCTCTAGCTGGATGACGGTGAAGCGCATTAGAGGAGCAAAATCTAGTTCAAATTTTTTTTGGCGATCGCCTGACAAAAAATCCCCTATATACTGTTGTTGTTCATCGGCTGTTAAATGCCGCCAGTCCAGTTTTTCCCACGGGAGATCCACTTGCTTGCTCACCATTTGCAAGGGCTTTTCTATCTCTTCCCAATAAAAGGAACTGCGTAAAACTGGGTGTCGCGACACAACCTGCTGCCAAGCTTGGACAAACACAGGAAAATTTAATTCTCCTTGGAGGATGCAAAGCAACTGCTCAAAATAAACTTCCGATTCTGGCGCATAAAGGGTATGAAACAGCATCCCCTGCTGCATGGGCGAAAGTTCATAAAGGTCTTCGATATTGTTCATCAAACTACTTCTTCTTGTCTTTGTTGATTTTGGTAATGAATTTGTCAAGCTGTTTTTGATTGAGTTTGGCAGCCGAAAAGTCAGAAGGTGTATAATCTTGAGACTCTTTTGATTGACAGTGGGCAATAAGCGATCGCAATGCCTCCATAAACCCAAAGGCTAAACCCTGAATGGTGTCTCGTTGATGAACTTTCTCGCTATAAGCCCAAGTCATTTCCAGCCTTCCTGCACGAATAAATCCGCTTACTCCTAACAGGTGGCTGCGCTGATTAAGTAAACTCTGTTCAGCTTTGAATTCTTGAGCCAAACCCAACGCAGCAGATGCCCTAAGCACCTGATCGAACTGACCAAGGTAGTTAAAACTTACTTCCGCTTGAGGGAAACTTTGTAGCTTTTTGCGTGTACTGTCATCCTGCTGCAAATATCGCAATACACCATAGCCAATGCCTCGGTTGGGGATGCGCCGCAGTTGTTCTTTAACTAACTTTAAAACCTCTCCTAGATGCTCAACTTCTTCTAGCTGCAAATGAACGGGGAATAAGGTAGTAAACCAGCCTACAGTTCGTGACAAATCCACATCTTCAAACAAGTCTTCTCGTCCATGTCCCTCTAAATCAACAAGCAAAGAACGTTCTCCCGTCCATTGGGCAAAGCTTTGCACTAGGGCAGTCAACAGCACATCATTAATTTGAGTGTTGTAGGCAGAGGGTACATCCTGCAAGAGGGCGCGGGTATGTTCTGCATTTAAAGAAAGTGACACAGAAGCGGCTGAAGCTATGGTGTTATTTTCTTTACCTGAAGGCTTGTCTACTGGCAACGAGGTAACTTTTAAAATAGACTCATTTAGCCAGTAATTCAACTCATCTGATATCGCCTTTGATTGCGCGTATTCTCTCAGGCGATCGCTCCAATATTGAAAGGAGGTTGTCTTAGGTGGTAATTTAATAGCTTGGCCACGGCTGATTTGCTGATAACCAGTAGCTAAATCTTCGAGCAAAATCCGCCACGAAATGGCATCTACTGCTAAGTGATGGATGATGAACAGTAACCGACCAAATTGATTATTGCCTAATTGAAACAGTGCAACTCGTGCGATCGCCCCAGTAGATAAATTCAAACTAGCTTGGAGTTCAGCATCCGCCGCTTTCATTGCTGTTTGTTGTTTTTCTGGCGACAGGTGCGACAAATTAATGACGCTAAATAATTCGTAATTCGTAATTCGTAATTCGTAATTAATCTGCTGCCAGTTTTCTCCTTGTTGAACAAATTGCGATCGCAGAGCATCATGATGCACTAATAATTGTTGCACGACTTGCTGTAATAGCTCTGGTTGCAAATCTGCCGGCACTTCCAGCAAGGCTGACTGGTTAAAGTAATCAGGTTTGGGCAATTTCTGCTCGAAAAACCACTGTTGGATGGGTATCAGCGCCACTGAGCCAGTTACTAACCCTTGTTCGGCTATAACTTGACGAATAATTCCTGCCACGGCAGCTAACTCAGCAATGGTTTGGTACTGAAATAGCTGTTTAGGGGCAATTTGAATACCCGCCTGATTTGCACGGGAAATTACCTGAATGCTGAGGATGGAGTCGCCGCCCAATTCAAAGAAGTTATCATGAATGCCGACTTGTTTTAATCTTAATATTTCCGACCAGATCGCCGCTAATCTCTCTTCTGTAGGGGTCTGGGGTGCAGCAAAATTATCTTCTGCACTTTGAGAGAAATCGGGGGCTGGTAGGGTGCGGTAATCTACCTTCTGATTCGGAGTCATCGGCAGCATTTTCAACAGTGCGATCGCTGAAGGTACCATATAATTAGGCAACTTCTGCTTTAGGAAATGTCGCAGTTCATTGGCGTTTGGTTGTGGCTGGTGCGGAACAACATAAGCCACAAGCCGCTTTTGTCCGGCAATGTCTTCACGAGCCATGACGACAGCTTGAAACACCTGTGGGTGTTGTCTCAGAACCGTTTCGATTTCTCCCAACTCAATGCGGAAGCCCCGAATCTTCACCTGCTCGTCAACCCGACCGAGGTATTCCAGCTTGCCATCTGCACGAAATCGTGCTATGTCCCCTGTTTTATAAAGGCGATCAAATTTTAGAGTTTGGATAAATTTCTGATCTGTGAGTTCAGAACGTAGCCAATACCCTCTGGCTAATCCGGCTCCGCCAATGTGCAGTTCTCCGGGAACTCCTATAGGCACTGGTTGCAGATATTGATCCAGAATATAAACTTGAGCATTGCTGATCGGTCGTCCAATTGCAACAGAGGTAGCTGCTGGGGTTAAGCGATCTAAGGTGGTTATAATCGTTGCTTCTGTTGGCCCGTAACTATTAAGTAATTCAGGTGGATTGGGCAAATGAGCAATACTATTGTGCCAGTGCTTCACTTTTGACAGTTGCGCTTCTTCTCCCCCTATAATCACTATTCTGAGACTTTCGGGAATTCGGGTGTCTTCAGAGGTAAGTTCCGCTACTAACTGATGCCAGTACGCTGTGGGAAGATCCAACACAGTTAACTGCCATTCTCGGCAATACCGCCAAAATTCGTTGCTGGAGTGCAACATCTGTTCGGTTCGCAGTACTAATGTTGCACCGACTGAAAGACAAGGTAATATCTCTTCAATCGATGCATCAAAACAGATAGACGCAAATTGTAGAATGCGATCGCTTGCACTAATTCCATATTCATGGGTGGCGCTCATGACAAAATTCGTCAATGACTGATGTTCAATCATCACTCCTTTGGGTTTGCCTGTGGAACCAGAGGTATAAATAATGTAGGCGAGGTTATAGGGCTGAACTTCGGTAGTCGGGTTAGCTCTGCTGTGTTGAGCAATTTGTAACCAATCTCTATCTAAACAGATCGTTTTTCCAGCATAATCTGGTAGTTTTGACTGGAATCTTTCTTGAGTCAGCAGAATGCTCAGTTGCGTATCTGCAAGAATGTCGGCCAGTCGCTCTTTTGGATAAGCAGGGTCAAGGGGAATGTATGCACCCCCCGCTTTGAGAATGCCGAGTAAGCCGACAATCATCTCTAGAGAACGGTCAACGCAGATACCAACCAGGGTTTCTGGTTTGACTCCCAAACTTTGCAA
Source organism: Nostoc sp. WHI (assembly GCF_015714725.1). Classification (GTDB taxonomy): domain Bacteria; phylum Cyanobacteriota; class Cyanobacteriia; order Cyanobacteriales; family Nostocaceae; genus Nostoc. Next base: position 29,564 of record NZ_WBKM01000005.1, on the reverse strand, counting down.
ATAATGTGCTATTTGATTGGCGCGATCGCTCAATTCGCGGTAAGTTAGCTGTTGACCTTCTTGCTGAATAGCTACAGCATCGGGAGTTAACTTTACTTGAGCCGCAAATAACTTATGGATACACTCTTTAGCCGGATACTCTTTGTGAGTCTGATTCCACTCTACCAATAATTGCTGCTGAGTCTGCGTTAACAGTGGTAATTCAAAAACTCGCTGCTCTGGGTTAGTAACAATCCCTTCTAGTAAAGTTTGATACTGCTCTAGCATTCGTTGGATTGTGGCAGCATCAAAGAGGTCGCTGTTGTATTCTAAAACTAGCGTGATTCCCTTCGCTCCCGTTTTAGAACCGTTCTGCACACGTTGCTCAGAACGCGGTATAACCAGGAGATCCAGATCAAACTTTGCTGATTTATTGCTGATGGGTTCATGCAAGCTGATGTCCAAGCCTGGGAGACTCAAGTCTGGCATGGGGGAATCGTGGAAGCTGAACATTACTTGAAACAGAGGATTGTGACTCAAATTCCGTATTGGCTTGAGAACCTCCACCACCTTATCAAAGGGTAAGTCTTCGTTGCTATATGCTTCCAGAGTCACTTGACGCACTCGACCGAGTAATTCCCGAAACGTGGGATTGCCAGACAAATCGGTGCGTAAAACCAGGTTATTGACGATCATGCCAATTAACTTTTCTACCTCCTGCATCCGCCGATTGGCAACAGCAGCCCCGACGCTTAGGTCGTCCTGTCCAGTGTATCGGTGCAATATTACCAGAATTGCTCCCAGCATCGTCATAAATAAGGTGACACCTTCTCGACGGCTGAGAAGTCTGAGAGATTCACACAAGTCGATGGGAAGTTCCACCCTAATTTGATCGCCATTATAAGTTTGCTCTGTCGGTCGCGGGCGATCGTAGGGTAATTCTAACAACGGCGAACTACCTGATAACTTTTGCTGCCAATAGGTTAATTGGGCTTGAGCTTCTGCGGTGTTCACCCATTCACGCTGCCAATGGGCAAAGTCTGCAAACTGCAACCTTGGTTCAGTTAGTGGGGAGGGTTTACCCGCACAGAAGGCTGGATAAAGTTCCAGCAACTCACCCAAAAACACATTGAATGACCAACCATCATGAGCCATGTGATGCTCAATGTGAATCAATTGATGTTCTTGTTCACTCAACTTTAATAAAACCCACCTCACCAGGGGTAGCTGATTCATATCGAAGGGCTGCTGCACTTCTGCCTCACATAGCTTTTGAGCCTCGGCTTCTTGTTCAGATTCCGGGAATGCCTGGAGGTCAATTACTTTAAAACTGATTGGTTGGTGCGGGTTAATGACCTGAAATAACTTACCATTTACCGCCGGATAAGTCGTGCGGAAGATTTCATGACGCTGCACAATCTCATCAAGACACTGTTCTAAGACTGTGACATCAAGCCGACCTCGAAATTGCATCTTTGCCTGGAATTGATAAGCACTATTTTCCGGCGCTAATTGCTGGATGAAGTACACTCGCTCTTGAGCAAAGGAAACTGGCAATAGTCCTTCATGGGGAATTCTTTTTATGGCCAGACGTTGCCCCTGTCGTTCTTGATTACCTTGGGTGAGCAGTTGAGCTAAACTTGCGATCGTGGGGTTTTCAAAGATTTGCCCAAAGGATAACTCGACTGGGAAAACTTCGCGCACGCGAGAAAGCATCTGAGTTGCAATTAGCGAATGTCCACCCAGATAGAAAAAATTATCATTGATTCCAATCAGATCAAGCCCTAGTAATTCAGTCCAAATCGCAGCTAACTTTTTCTCAATTGGGTTACGAGGTGCAACAAAGCTTTCTTCAAGATCGGGGCGGGTGCGATCGCAGGCTGGAAGATTCCGCCGATCAACTTTACCATTGGGAGTAAGGGGCAAGGAGTCGAGAATCACAAAAACTGCTGGCATCATGTAGTGGGGCAGTTTTTCTTGAAGAAAGCGTTTTATAGTAGTGACGCTCAGATCAACTTTTTGCTTAGGAACAAGATATGCAACAAGACGCTGATCGCCAGGGATGTCTTCACGAGCGATAACCACAGCCTGCTGTACATCCGCATGTTGACTCAAAAGCGCCTCAATTTCTCCTAGTTCAATGCGAAAGCCGCGAATCTTCACCTGATTATCGATTCGCCCAATAAACTCAATATTGCCATCTGGTAAGAACCGGGCTAAATCACCAGTCTTGTAAAACTTCGTCCCGCTAGCAAAGGGATTAGGTATAAATTTTTCAATAGTTAACTCTGGGCGGTTCAGATAGCCTCTGGCCAATCCGTCGCCACCAATATACAATTCACCAGGAGTACCAATCGGAACTGGTTGAAGTTTGGAGTTCAGTATGTAGATTTGTGTATTGGAGATTGGGCGACCAATCGGCACATTTGTTGCCCCTTCGGGAATATCTTGCACTAGATACCAACAAGCAAATGTTGTACTCTCAGTTGGCCCATAAGCATTCAGTAATCGCTGTGGTGCCCCATTCTTAAGAACTGCTTTAACAGATTTGGGATCAAGAGTATCGCCTCCAATTAGTAAGTGACGCAAGTCTTTAAATGCTTCAGGGACAATGCTCGCTAACTGATTAAATAAGGCTGTAGTCAAAAATAATACGCTAATCCCTTGTTCACAGATGTATGCTGCAAACTTCTGCGGCGAAAGCACAACATCTTGAGGAATTATCACCAGCCTAGCCCCGTGCAGGAAAGAACCCCAGATTTCAAATGTAGCTGCGTCAAATGAAGTATTTGAGGCTTGAGCAACGCAATCGCTATAAACAAACTTCACGTAGTTGGTGTTGCATACTAGCCGATTCACAGCCCGATGTGGTACCGCTACTCCCTTTGGTGTTCCTGTAGAACCAGAGGTGTAGATAACGTAAGCCAGGTTATCAGCCGTGACGTTGCTAGTAGCATTCTCTTGGCTGTGTTGGTTAATCGATTCCCAGCCAGTATCCAGACAAACCACTTTCGCCCCGCTACCAGTAAACCCTTCAACGAACTTTTGCTGTGTCAACAACACCTGCACTTGTGAATCTGAGAGCATGAAGTTTAAACGCTCTTTGGGATACATTGGATCTAGCGGCACATAAGCTCCACCCGCCTTGAGAATGCCCAGAAATCCTACTACCATTTCCCAGGAGCGCTCAACGCAAATGCCTACCAGTACCTCTGTCTCTACACCAAGCGAACGCAGATAATGTGCTAGTTGATTGGCTCGGTGGTTCAACTCTTGGTAAGTTAGTTGTTCTTCCTTAAAGACAACAGCGATACTGTCTGGATTTTTTTCTACTTGTGCTTCAAATAACTGATGTATACATAGATGCTTGGGATAATCGACCGTTGTATCATTCCATTCCACCAATATTTTATGTTGCTCCTGCTCAGTTAAAGCCAAAAAATTATCAACAGACTGAGTAGAGCTAATTAAAATTTCTTCCATAGTAAATTTAGTACAAAGATTGAAAATTTCAGTTAAAGTTATAAGTCTTGATATAGCCTTGAGCAGGCTCTATAGTTATTCTTTTGACAAAGCTTTAAACCGATTTTTCGGCTAGTGCTAGCTAGCTAACAGACCTCTTGCACGAATATCGGTAAATAATAGACCTTTGAGGGTTTAATTCGGTGATATCATGTCTGCTTAAATAGTTGTCATTGCGATCGCAGCGATAGGGGAGTGAAGCAATCTTAAACCCTCGCGATCGCTTAACTGATCTGAAAATAGAATGAGGATGGATATCTCAAAGCAAAATACAGTCAGCTCTTCATAATCCCCAATCCCCAATCTAAAATCTAAAATCTAAAATCTAAAATCGTATTAGTGCCATTCGATTTGAAATTTCACTGAACGTAAGAGGATGTTTGAAAAGTCCTCTTATCGGTAGCAAAACGTTGCTATATCCCCCTAAATCCCCCGATAGATTGGGGGACTTTGAGAGCTTTCTGCCCCCTTTTTTAAGGGGGGTTGGGGGGATAAAAAGTCTATGGGGCAACTCTAGAAGACTTGTGTATACACCGTAGCTTTTTAAAGCTTGTTCGGGTGGATCAATAAGTGCCTAAAATCACAACCAGCAACTTTTCAAACAACCTCTAACAGTGAAATTATTCCTCGACAATTTCAATTATTCTTGTGGGCTGAACCTCATCAGTCTCAATAATGACTTCTGGGTTAAGTTCATTTTTCAGTTTGAGTTTTAGCTCCTCTGAGATGGGTAAATCTTTAATTTCTTTCAGGAGAAATCTCACAGATTCGGTTTTGCTACGTTCTTTATAGACGGCTTTGAGAACAGCTTCAATTCCATATCCTGCGACAGTATCCCCTACAACCGTTATTAGACCAAGTATTGCTATACCTCCAACGATACCAAAGGGACCTCCCAAGGCTGTGAGAGCAGCTGCAACGGCGGCGGAACTACCGCCTGATGCGACTGTTAGAATCACGAGAATTACGCCAGGAAGACCTAAACCAGCAAGCTTTTTAACGATTTCGTCCATTGTAATTACCTAAAATCCTTGTTTTCTTGGTTAAGACATTACTAAGGGTACGAGAATGGAGTCTTTGTAAATAAAGAAACCTATCTCAAAACCTAGATTAAGCTAAAGAAGAGTCATTCGCGCTCAGATTGGGTTAATATTTTTTGAGTTTTATCTCTAATTTACCCCAATCTAAGTAGTTCAGTCTTTAATCAAAGCGATCGCTAATTTTCCCATTTACAGTAGAGATAGCCACTGTTCTTGGTGAGGCTAATACTAGCTCCATTCTATTCTCATTAACAAAGCTCAGATTTAGGTTAATAAAACACCACACAACTCATCGATTTCTTTGCTTTTTTCTTGAATCAGTGTATTAGCTAAAGTTTGTAACTGCCGCAGATTTTCTGGCTTGGCATTATCGATTGCTTCGAGTTCGCTTTTTAAGAATGTTTGAAATCGATAATAAGAAGCTTGATTGTCTTTATTTTTGGACTCAAACAACCGTTCTAATTCTCCAGCTACTACTTCACTTCCACCATCAAGCACAATATTTAACAGGGGTTTTGCCCATTGCAATAGTCCCCATTTTTTAACTTCGTCATAAGGGTAGATACTCGTCAATGAACCGGCACCCAAAGATACTACCAAAACATCCTCTGTATTCAGGAATTGTTGGTTTTCTTGTCTACTAATTTGCGCTTCTAAAATAGCCAAATTAGCTGGATTATTAGCGACTACTCCGCCATCGACTAAAGTATAGAAGCCGTTACTATTATGGGAACTCCCAACGCGATAGGGAGCAAAATAAGTCGGAGTTGCACTAGTTGCTAATGCTGCATCTGTGAGTGTAAAACCTGAACATAACTTGCGAAATCTTTTCGATTCTGTCTGTTGTTTTTCCAGTTTGTTAGTAAAGAATATCGGAATTCGCTGCTCTATATCGTAGCTAGTTACGAAAACTTCTTTGAGATTATTTTCTAGAGGTGCGTCACCAAAATATTGCCTGATAATTTCCTCTCTGCCTTCAGAAGAATATTTTGGCTGTCCGAATATATCCTCTAACTGACCGAGTACTTGTTCCCAGAAAGGCTCGTAAAATATCTCAGCCCCATACTCCAGATATATTTGCAAAAGATCCTCAGCACTATATTGGGCGACGGGCGAACTATCAATTGCTTCTAAATCTAATCGGGGTTTAGTTAATCCGAGTGCCAGAATTCCTCCACTGGAAGTACCAGAAATTAAATCGAACAAACTAAAAATCTGCTTTTGTGTCCGCTTTTCAATTTCTGCTAATATTAGTGCTGGGATAATGCCCCGAATACCGCCGCCATCAATAGCGAGTATTTTATATTTGGCATTTGCTTGTGTATTCATAGTTTTTTGCGATCGCTCCTGAGTTAATGTTTGTTGTTGGATATTGGCTGGAACTTGAATTTCCCTAGTTTGGGCTGTTTCGGATTTCTCCCCCTTTGTCTGAGGAATTTGAATATTCTCAGATTTTTCGCTCTGTCTTTTTATCCCTTTTTTTCCCTTTAGATTCCCATCTGTCCCTTGGATCGGGATGTCAGTTTCTACAATTGGGGGAACCTCAACTGACACTTGCTGCAACTCGGTTGCACTAACAGCAATTACTTCGATAGAGAGAACTTCTGCAACCAACTGGCTCTCTTTCTCCAGCACCACAGTTTCCGCAGGGTTTCCCTCCTCGGAATCTTGTATCTCACTCTCGTTTGATAATTGTGTAGTTCCAAATGGAAGTTCTGCTAAATTCCAATTAGGACTGCCACGTAAGTTTCCATCATGGCCATTTCCAGTCTGGTCTTTTATAGTTGTTCCTTGTCCTTCGTTTAATGTCCAGTAAGCTACTAATCCTTGTTCATTCCCAACTAAAGGCTGATAGCGATGTCTCTGGATTTCTACTGGGGGACAGGGGTAATTCCAAACGCTAATGTTAGCTAATTGACCTGTAAAATATATGTTGTTGTGTAAAGTCGCGCCCAAGGTCACAGGACTAGTTGCTTTGTTTAAAGAGTCACCTGTAAAATGGCCAAAATACTCATGCTCATCAAGATATATGCTCAGTTGACCTTTACTAAAAACAATGGCAAAGAAGTGCCATTGTCCGAGAGTTAATTCTCCATTACCAAAAGTTTTAATTCTCTTCTCAACAGTTTCATCAATGAATACATCTAGGTTCCCTGATTCATTGATGCCAAACTCAAAATTATCACTATATCGATCTGAAGAATGGGCAAAAAAAACATTGTGCGTCCCGTAGGTAGTGACTTTATCTGTTAGCTGATGAGGATTTACCCATCCTGAAATCGTAAAGGCTGAACTTCCCTGAGCGAAAACACCACCAAAATCATTTTTGCCAAAATCTATGTAATCATTTTGACCATCAAATGTCAGAACTGATTGGCTATATACCTGGTTTGTCACGAGATTTTAATCTCCAAATGAGATAATTTGTAATTAATAAACGCACTAAATATATTAAGTTATTTTTAAATACTAGGAACTATAGCTTGTTGGTAAATATGTTGGACGACCTTCAAATAATCTCAGCTTTATCAAGAAAATGCAATAGCAGATAAGACAATACAAGGGGACAGTTAAGACAGTTAAGACAGTTAAGCAAAATAATTAAAATATTTAAAACAGTTAATAAAGAATAATTACCAACTGTAACTTTTTTGCATCTAGATATCTGTATAATTGGCGATCGCGCTTCCGATGAATCGGCATAAAACAAAGTTACCCTGTGGTGTGGTACTCTTCGCTACTGCGTAAAAGGCAAGTGGCAATGTCTACGATGATGTTCGTGTCGCATCTAATAACACTAATCCCATTTTCTTCAATAAAACAGTGTTACCATCAGGGCAACTATGTTGAATTAAGCACTTGGCACAGCCAATATCGCATTTGCAATCTCATGCGTAGACTTTGCCAGCCACAGGTATTGCTTTAGCAGTACCAGCAAGTTTTGGCAGATGTTTAAATACAACAACGTTATGCAACTATAGTATTACTCAACAGTACTTACTATATAAATTGGTATAATAAAACTCTTAAATAAGATAGTAAATTTTCTTAATAAGCCATGATAGAATTTGCCGCCATTACTTCAGTGATTAGTAAATATGCTCCTCAAGCTATTCAAATATTTATCAAACAAGCTCAAAAAAACGAAGCTGTTACCAAAATTCTACAGGAATTAGAACTCAATCCTACCCAAATTCCTGATGATGTTGATGGGGTTTATGCTTACAGTCTGGTAAGATATGGTGTATTTAAGCCGGAAGCAATTTTAAATCTGTTTAGAGAGAAAGTGATTAAAGATTATTTTTGGGATGCTTACAGTTCTAATGCTCCCTTTAAATTCGTAGAGAATACAAAAAAGTTTCTAACTCAAAATAGCGAACTAAAAACGCAGATAATTAATTCTAAAATCAATTTTTTGGCTGAATTAGAAGAATTTGGCGAAGCTTTTATTGCAGTTGCTAAACAAACGAAAGCCTCAAAATACCAGCCTTATCCAGATTGGAATTTAGATGTTTATCCCAAAGAATTTAAAGCCTTAATTTTTGAAAAAACTCGCTTATTTTGCGGTCGTGATTTTGTTTTTAAGGCGATTCAAAAATTCTTCACCACTCAACCCAAGGGTTATTTTAGTGTGATCGGGGATGCAGGGATGGGTAAAAGTTCCATTGCTGCTAAATACATTTTAGCTACTAAATTTCCTTGTTATTTTAATGTTTTTGCAGAAGGACGCAACAAACCAGAAAAGTTTTTAGCTAGTATTCGTCAACAATTAATTAAGCGTCATTCCCTCCAAAATGCAGACAACGCTGATTTAAGAACTTTCCTGCAAAAAGCCAGTGAAGAACTAAAAGGACAAAAACTTGTAATTGTTATTGATGCACTAGATGAAGTAGAACAAGAAGGAAATAGTAATCTTTTAGATTTACCACAAAATCTTCCCGATGGAGTCTATTTTTTACTGACTAGAAGACTTTATAATCCAGAAACAAAACGTTTAACTTTATCTCCAGATACTCCTGTAGATGAATTAGATTTAACAAAGGGTGATTACACAGCTTTGAGCCAGGAAGATGTAAAAGAGTATATCACCTTATTTTTGAATAATGATCACAAACTGAGAAGTTGGATTAATACTCGCAATATTTCTGAGGATAATTTTACTCAGGAAATAGCTGTCAAGAGTGAAAATAATTTCATATATTTGCGCTATCTATTACCCGACATCTCCGAAGGTAAATACAATGATTTAAATTTAAAGGGATTACCACAAGGTCTTCATGATTATTATACGACTCATTGGAATCGGATGGGGATGGATAAAGAATCCAATGAAAAGAAGGTAAAAATACTGTATATATTGGTAGAAAGAGGTGAGCCAATATCCATAAACATGATTGCGGAAATTCTTGATGAGGATGAATATGAGGTAAAGTTAGTTTTAAATGATTGGGTTGAGTATGTAACATCGAAAGTAAATGAAGATGAACAAAAAACTTACTATAGTATTTATCATCGGAGTTTTCTGGAATTTCTTAAAGGTCAAGACAAACTAGGTAAAGGTCGAAAACTGTTTAAAGAAGTTAATAAGAGTATGGCTAATTTCATGCTGAAGGAGATGGCATGAAATGGGGAAAATTGCCATTAAATTAGCCTCAAAATCAGTAGAATTCCAGAACTTGTTTCTGGGTCAATTTGCAGAACAACAATTAAAAGTGGGTAACTCGGAAGAGTATTATCAAACTCTCACAGATTTTGATTTTATTTCTCTGAAAATTCAAGATCCTCGATTTGGAGTAGAAACCCTGATTAGAGATTATTATTTGATTGATGACCCAGAGATATTAGATAGCTTAGAGAAAGAAGAGAAACTAGACCTTGAACAAGTCAAACCCCTTAAATTAATTCAACGTACCCTACAGTTATCAGCCCATGTTTTGAATCAAGACCCCAATCAATTAGTAGGACAATTATGGGGAAGGTTGCAAAGTTTTCCCGAACCAGAAATTCAGAAAATATTGGCAGATGCAGTACAAAGTAAAAGTGAAATTCCTCGATTTCACCCCATCACAGCCAGCTTAAATACTCCGGGGGGAAACCTACTGCGGACTCTGACTGGTCATAACAGCCGAGTAACAGCAGTAGCCATTATCCCAAATGGTCAAACAGCCGTTTCTGCTTCTAGTGACAACACCCTCAAACTGTGGGATTTACAAACAGGAAAGGAAATCTCTACCCTTAGAGGTCATAAGGACTCAGTAAATGCAGTAGCGATCGCCCCAAATGGTCAAACAGCCGTTTCTGCTTCTAGTGACAACACTCTCAAACTGTGGAATTTGCAAACAGGAAAGGAAATCTCTACCCTCAGAGGTCACAGCAACTCAGTAAATGCAGTAGCCATCACCCCAGATGGTCAAACAGCAGTTTCGGTTTCTAATAGCCTAGAACTGTGGATTCTGAAACTGTGGGATTTGGAGACAGGAAAGGAAATCTCTACCCTCAGAGGTCATAAAGACTCGGTAAATGCAGTAACGATCGCCCCAAATGGTCAAACAGCTGTTTCTGCTTCTAGTGACAACACCCTGAAACTGTGGAATTTGGAGACTGCAAGAGATTTCTCTTCCCTGAGAGGCCATGCAAAACTGTTAAAATTGTGGGATTTGGAGACGAAGAGGGAAATCTTTACCCTAAGTGGTCATAGCAACTCGGTAAATGCAGTAGCCATTACCCCAGATGGTCAAACAGCCGTTTCTGCTTCATCTGATAACACCCTGAAACTGTGGGATTTGAAGACGGGAAAAGAAATCTCTACCCTCAGAGGTCATAGCAACTCGGTAACAGCAGTAGCGATCGCCCCAGATGGTCAAATAGCTGTTTCTGCTTCTAGTGACAACACCCTGAAACTGTGGGATTTGAAGACGGGAAAAGAAATCTCTACCCTCAGAGGTCATAGCAACTCGGTAACAGCAGTAGCCATCACCCCAGATGGTCAAACAGTCGTTTCTGTTTCTAATAATCTGAAACTGTGGGATTTGGAGACGGGAGGGGAAATCTCTACCCTGATAGGTCATAACGACTCGGTAAATGCAGTAGCGATCGCCCCAGATGGAAAAACAGCCGTTTCTGCTTCTAGTGACAACACTCTGAAACTGTGGACTCTGAAACTGTGGACTCTGAAACTGTGGAATGTGGAGACGAGAAGGGAAATCTTTACCCGCAGAGATCATAGAGGTTCAGTAAATACGGTAGCCATCACCCCAGATGGAAAAAAAGCCATTTCTGCTTCTAATAGCCTGAAACTGTGGAATTTGAAGACGGGATGGCAAATTTCTACCCTGATAGGTCATAACAACTCGGTAAATGCAGTAGCGATGCCTGCGGCGGGCGGAGCCAACGCCCCAGATGGAAAAACAGCCGTTTCTGCTTCTAGTGACAACACCCTGAAACTGTGGGATTTGGAGACAGGAAAGGAAATCTCTACCCTCACTGGTCATAACGACTCGGTAAATGCGGTAGCCATTACGCCAGATGGTGAAACAGCTGTTTCTGCTTCTAGTGACAACACCCTGAAACTGTGGGATTTGAAGACGGGATGGCAAATCTCTATCCTGAGTGGTCATAACGACTCAGTAAATGCAGTAGCGATCGCCTCAGATGATCAAAAAGCCGTTTCTGGTTCTTGTGATAACACCCTGAAACTGTGGGATTTGCAGACAGGAAAGGAAATCTCTACCCTAACAGGTCATAAAGACTCGGTAAATGCAGTAGCGATCGCCCCAGATGGAAAAACAGCCGTTTCTGCTTCTAGTGACAACACCCTGAAACTGTGGGATTTGGAGACAGGAAAGGAAATCTCTACCCTAACAGGTCATAAAGACTCGGTAAATGCAGTAGCGATCACTCCAGATGGTCAAAAAGCCGTTTCTGGTTCTCGTGATAACACCCTGAAACTGTGGGATTTGCAGACAGGAAAGGAAATCTCTACTTTTACTGGTGAAAGTTCTATAAATTGTTGTGCAGTTTCCCCAGATGGGTTGACAATTGTAGCAGGAGAGCAATCAGGGCGTGTACATTTTCTCCGTTTAGAAGGTGGTTAAACAATCATTGAAAATCTCATCAATATCACCAGAATTTACTTTAATTTTCCATTAGTCCACCCAGATGGACTACCCTACGGGAAGCTGCTTTGCTGTCTACGTTTGTATAGTAGCGATTTCTAATCGCCGTCATCTTTTCTCCAGGAGATGGAATAAAATGGGTGGAATTGCCACTAAATTAGTTTCAAAGTCAGTAGAATTTCAAAATTTGTTTCTAGGTCAATTTCCTGAACAACAATTAAAAGCAGGTAACTCGGAAAAGTATTATCAAACTCTCACAGATTTTGATTTTATTTCTCTAAAAATTCAATATCCTCAATTTGGAATAGAAACCCTGATTAGGGATTTTTATTTGATTGATGACCCAGAGATATTAAATAGCTTAGAGTCAGAAGAGAAACTAGACCCCGAAGAAATAAAAACACTCCAATTAATTCAACGTGCGCTACAGTTATCAGCCCATGTTTTGAATCAAGACCCCAATCAATTAGTCGGACAATTATGGGGAAGATTACAGAGTTTTCCACAGTTAGAAATTCAGAAAATATTGGCAGATGCAGTAGAAAGTAAAAGTGAAATTCCTCGATTTCGCCCCATTACAGCCAGCTTAACCACTCCAGGCGGAAACCTACTGCTTACCCTGACAGGTCATAGCAGCTGGGTAAGAGCAGTAGCGATCGCCCCAGATGGCAAAAAAGCCGTTTCTGGTTCTTGGGATAAAACGCTGAAGTTGTGGGATTTAGAGACAGGAAAGGAAATCTCTACCCTAACAGGTCATAACGGCTTGATAATGGCAGTAGCGATCGCCTCAGATGGCAAAAAAGCCGTTTCTGCTTCTCGTGACAACACGCTGAAACTGTGGGATTTGGAGACAGGAACGGAAATCTTTACCCTAATAGGTCATAACGACTCGGTAACAGCAGTAGCGATCGCCCTAGATGGCAAAAAAGCCGTTTCTGGCTCTTGGGACAACACCCTGAAACTGTGGGATTTAGAGACAGGAACGGAAATATCGACCCTGAGAGGTCATAACTCCTCGGTATATGCAGTAGCGATCGCCCCAGATGGTCAAAGAGCCGTTTCTGGTTCAAATGACAACACCCTGAAACTGTGGGATTTGCAGACAGGAAAGGAAATCTCTACCCTGACAGGTCATAACAAAGCCATAACAGCAGTAGCGATCGCCCCAGATGGCAAAAAAGCCGTTTCTTCTTCCTATGACAACACCCTGAAACTCTGGGATTTGGAGACAGGAACGGAAATCTCTACCCTGACAGGTCATAACGACTCGGTAATGGCAGTAACGATCACACCAGATGGTCAAAAAGCGGTTTCTGGTTCTTATGACAAGACCCTGAAACTATGGGATTTGGAGACAGTAAAGGAAATCTCTACCCTGACAGGTCATAACTCCTCGGTAATGGCAGTAGCAATCGCCCCAGATGGTCAAAAAGCGATTTCTGGTTCAAATGATAACACCCTGAAAGTGTGGGATTTGCAGATAGAAAGGGAAATCTCTACCCTGACACGTCATAACGACTCGGTAAATGCAGTAGCAATATCCTCAGATGGCAAAACAGCTGTTTCTGCTTCAAATGACAAGACTCTGAAGCTGTGGGATTTGCAGATAGGAGCAGAAATCTCTACCCTGACAGGTCATAACGAATCGGTAAATGCAGTAGCGATCTACGCAGGTGGTCAAAAAGCCGTTTCTGGTTCATCTGACAACACCCTAAAACTGTGGGATTTGCAGACAGAAAGGGAAATCTCTACCCTAACAGGTCATAACAGCCGAGTAGAAGCAGTAGCAATGCCTGCGGTGAGCGGAACCAACGCCCTAGATGGTCAAAAAGTTATTTCTGGTTCATCTGACAACACGCTAAAACTGTGGGATTTGCAGACAGGAAAGGCAATTTCTACTTTTACTGGTGACAGTCCTATAAATTGTTGTGCTATTTCCCCAGATGGATTCACAGTTGTAGCAGGAGACACATCAGGGCGTGTTCATTTCCTGCGGTTGGAAGGGAGTTAAGAAAATGAAAATAATCACTGAAAATCCAATCAATATTCCCAGATATCCCTTAGAATTTGAGCAAATCATTACCGCCAAAAATCAAAACTTTGTCGGTCGTGAATTTGTCTTTTCTGCTATCAACGACTTTCTCAATCAATCTGACCGGGGCTACTTTACTATTATCGGTGATCCGGGGATTGGTAAAAGTGCCATTCTTGCCCATTATGTCAGCCAAAATCCCGGAGTTGTCTATTACAATATCGAAATTACAGGTAAAAATCGCGTTGAGGAATTTCTAACGACGATTTGCACTCAATTAATAGAAATTGCCCAACATCAAGGTAGTAAAACTTATGTTGAGCGGAGTCGAAACAATCTCACCGCTAACTTTCCTGATTTTACCACAGAAGGCAGTGGTTTTTTATCGTTGTTACTGCAAGAAATCAGCGATAGATTACATCCTGAGCAACGTTTAATTATTACAATTGATGGCTGCGATCGCATTGATATCAACAATCAACCACGCGGCTCAAATATATTCTATTTACCCCGTTATCTCCCAGAAAAAGTTTATTTTATCCTCACTCGTCGTCCTTTTTTGACAGATAAATCAGGTTTATTAATTGAAAATCCAGCTCAATCTTTCGACTTATCAGCCTACTCGGAGCAAAATCGCGCTGATATCCAAGAATATATTAAAAGTTATTTAAATGAATCATCTCATTCAAAGGGTAGCGTTAGCGAAGAGAAGAATCCCGGAGATGTTTCGTTCAACATCACAGAGCCAGATTTTGATGATGATGAAACCAATTTTATGTATGTTAAAGAAATCTTAGCAGCTATTAATGAGGATATTTACCCCCCAAATTTACAACTCTATTACCAAAATCACTTAGAAAAAATGAATTTAGCAACCAGTAAACAGCAAACAATGGCTTTACAGGTGTTAAATATCTTAGTTCAAGAGCAATCCATATCAATAGAAGCGATCGCAGAAAGATTAGATGAAGATGAATATGAAATTAAGGTAATTTTAGATAAGTGGCGAGAGTTTTTGCATTTAGAATCAATAGCAGCAGAAATCTATTATAGTTTTTATCATGCTAGTTTTCGTGATTGGTTGAGGCAAAAAATTGACCCTTTGTAGAGACGCGATTCATCGCGTCTTTACCCAAGGATGTGTTTCAATCATTAATTGAAATGGGATCACGCAGAGACGCCCAGGCGCAGAGAGTATAAGGAGTTTTAGATTTAAACACATAAGATTTCATCCCTTGATTTGGCAACGCCAAAAAGAGAGGGAAACTTATTATTGCAACTGTGACCAAATTCCTTGACAGCGTTCCATAATTAGCCCCTGAAAAATTGATTGAGTTGATGGGTGAATATCTATTTTATACAGATAGAAAATCCCTGTAGGACTTTTAAGGTTTAACTCTCTTCGGGTAAGACATAATGCTTGCGCTCGATGGAGTTCTACAGCTTGGAGTAAACCTGGATAACTCAAATTACGTAGAGCTAATTGACCATTTTTAGTAACATATATGGCATCATTTTGAAAAAGATGTTCTAAGCTTATGAGGCTAGCATATACATCTACATCTTTTTCTATGCCTCCTAAACGGTGAGCATCTAAGCCAAAGCGAATGCAGAAATTGACAGCTACCAACTTCCCAGCTTCTTCGGCAGGTAAAATGCAAGCTGCAAACTCAAACCCTAAACTATCAGATCGCCATTCCTCTACACCACCATAGGCATAGTTTTGGAGAAGGTTCTGCTTTACCTTAAAGTCAAATCCCAAACCACTCGCATGGCCTGCTTCATGAACTTGAGTGTCTATATGGCGATAGCGTTGACTATTGATTTCGTCTTCTAAGGGAGCTAATAATAAATTAGCTGTTTCATATTCAAATACTTTTTGAATACATTCACGGCTGGAACCTAAAAAACGTCTTTGCTGCTCGCTTGTATTGTTTAATGCTGGGCCACAAACACTGTTAGGAAAAGACCATCCATTCGGGACGATGAAAGCTTCACTACTTTCACCACTGACATTACCGCAACTAGCAATCTCGGTAAAGGAAAGGTTTCTGGGAATTGGTTGGCTCAGTACGCCAAATTTTTCCCGACTCAGATTTTCTAATTGTTCAATAGATGGCTGAGAGTTATCGTGCATCTTACCGTAAATTGCGCTTAAAGTCACCTGGCTTTGGTATTGTCGATTTATTTGGTAAGGTGCGATTATCAAGAAATAGCCATTTTTACCAATAAAATCCATATTGATAAAGCCTTTAGACAAGATACTCCAGTCGTTATTCTCTAAAGCATCTGCTGTATTGAGTAGCCAATCTGGAGGAAGTTCACAAGAGTTTGCTGCCTGTTGACGCAGTTTTTTGACAGCAATGGCAATTTCATTTTGCTCAATATATTCGACTATTTGTTTGACTAATTCTTGTTCGTCTACAACGATCGCGATCATTTTTTTATACCTAATATCGAAATTAACTGAAAGTCCGAAATTGCGTTATCTCTTGCCCTGTTTATGATCCAAAATCTTGCTCATTGTTTGGGTAAAAGCACAGATCAAGAGTTTACTGTTAGGCTAAAGCAGCAGAAGTTTTACCTAAAAAACATGAACAACCGCTAAACTCTCACCCATTTCAACACCTTGGGGTCTTTGTTGTACCGATAGGTAAAACCGTCCTTGCCAGTAGTAGACTTACCAAGGCTTGCTCTGCTTCTAATGCTGGCAATTGAATAGTCTGTTAATATCTGCATTTCTTTATGAGAAAACCTTTTAATTGTGTTTGTTACTACCCCTATTTCTGGTTGATTTTGGGATTCGTTATTAGGAAAATTATCTATTGTGATTTGAGAATTGTTAGAGGGATTAATGGTAATTCCTCTTGCTTTTTGAAGCCGATAATCTTGCACGGTCAATAGTTGCCAACTGGAATCTTGTGAGAGTTCCAAAACCCATTGATGATAATTAAATAAACTTTCTCTATGTCCAACACTGATAAATGTTGTTTTTGTCTCTTGTAACTGTTGGTATAAATTTCCTTCATTATTCAAATCTAAAGCACTTGTTGCTTCATCTAATATAGTAAAGCTAGGATGAGTAACTAATAGTCGTGCGAATGCAAGACGTTGTTGCTCTCCCAACGAGAGTATATTCTCCCAAGCAACTTCTGTATCAAAACTATCGACTCGACTTAGCAAGTTTTGCAAGTTTACTTGTTGTAAAACGTCTTCAAGTTCTGCGTCGGTCATTTGACGATTTATATTAGGATATATTAACTGTTCGCGCAGAGTTCCCAAAATTATATAAGGACGTTGGGGCAAAAATAAAACTTCTTCTAAAGGAGGTCGTACTAGACGGCCAGATCCGGCATTCCACAAGCCAGCGATCGCTCTCAATAAAGAACTTTTACCCCGACCACTTGGCCCAATAATTAATAAACCTTCCCCAGGTTGAACAGATAGTGATAAGTCTTCGACGATCACCTGCTCATAGTTGGGCGTTTGTAAAGTGACATGCTCAAAAGCGATATGGTTTTCTTCTATTGTTTTAATAATACTGACATTTTCAGGTTGTTTAGTCACTTCTTCTAAAGCATCTGAAAACTCAGTTAAACGCTCCACGTAACTAGAAAATCCTCCAGAAGTCCCAAATTCACTTATTAATTCTCCCAGGGCACCAGCAAACAGATTACAAGCTAAAACTGTTTGTCCAAGTTGTCCAAAATCAATTTCATCTCCAATATATAAAGGGCCGAGTACGAAAAAGGGAAATAATTGGATAACAGCTTGATATCCTCTGTTAAAAATTTCCTTATTTCTCTCCCAATTAATCTTGCGTTCAGTATTTTTAAGAAAATTAGTAAATCGGCGGACAATTATATTTAATTCCTGTTTTTCTCCCATAAAAAAAGCTATCGATTCAGCGTGATTCCGAACATGAGTCAAGGAGTAATTGTAGTCGGCTTTAGCTTCAAGTTCCTCTTGATTAATCTTATTTAATTCTTGATTTAAGTAAACAGCAATCAAATTGCCTATGAACGTATAAATAACCATAGCAATAGCGATCTGTTGGGAAATTGACCAGACAACTATTAAAAAAGTTATCATTTCCAGTACTTTTTCTAGGAAAGTAGCTGAAAAACTCAGAGCATTACTGGTAATAGGTTCAATTTCTTGAGCTAAACGTTGATCTGGGTTAGCAACATCGGATCTAAAGTTAATTCTATAATAAGCACGATTGCTCAAATATTTATCTAAAATTTGATTATTTAGCCATTTGTACCAATCAAGAGCGATTTTTTTTCTGATAAATGTAGAAAATCCTACTAAAAGCGTTACCAAGACAAGCCCAACAGCCAAAAGCGATAATCTGTTAATGAACTTGGAATAATCTTTGTCTTGAATAATCGCATCGACCAAATAGCGACTAATGAAACT
Organism: Nostoc sp. WHI; assembly: GCF_015714725.1. Taxonomy (GTDB): domain Bacteria; phylum Cyanobacteriota; class Cyanobacteriia; order Cyanobacteriales; family Nostocaceae; genus Nostoc. The sequence goes on along the minus strand of NZ_WBKM01000005.1, from coordinate 11,454 downwards.
ATTAAAAGCAGTTACACTTACAAGGGCGATTATTAGTAATATCAGGAGAATAAGCATTCCCCATGCACGAATCACATCTGAAAAGGCTCTTCCCCCTGGCTTTGTTGGATACCAGTAAGGCCCTGCGATCGCTCTTACACCTTCCCAAAATTGAGTAAAACCTGAAAAAGCATTTGTTGTGGGTTGAGATTGAACAACTTGAGTTTGCATATTTTAGAAATAAAATGAAATCTTTTATAATCAGATTTAGTACTTTTTAGTCCTGAATAATTCAGATGTTTGCTTGTGGTTCCTGGATGCTAGCTTTCAACCTTCCGGCTAAATTAATTAGGATTGTGATTACAGCAAGGTTACACCGCCATCCACAGGCAAAATAACCCCTGTGAGATAGGGATTTGTGATCAAACTTAAGACTGCTTGCGCTAGTTCTTCTGGTTGCCCAAGATGCTCGACAGGCAAGGCTGCCATCGCCCACTTTGTCAAGTCTGAGCGTTCAGACTCGCTTTGATGGCTCCAGATACTTGTATCTTCTATCAATCCAGGAGCAATCACATTGACTCGAATCGGTGCGAGTTCTAACGCCAGCGATCGCCCAAACACGGCAACGGCACCATTTGCAGCTGCGATCGCCGAAATCCCCCCCATTTTTGAAGATTTAAAGATAGTGACACTGGATGTTAGGGTAATGGAGCCGTCAGTCGCAATATTTTTCAGCGATGCACGCACAGCAAAGAACGTTCCCCAGAATTTCTCCATCCCAGCTTGAGCCGTTTCTGTTGTCATCTCTGCTAAAAGCGATCGCGGCATATTTCTGTCTCCCATAGCCGTTACAACTAAATGATCAAAATTTCCAATCTGCTCAAAAAAAGCATTGACTGAATCCTCCTTCGACACATCAACGGTTTTGGCCTCAATCTCCAGAGAAATCAACTCTATCGCCTGATTCAATTTCTCTTGAGATGAGTGGGAAAGGACAACTTTTGCCCCTACTTCTACCATTTTCTTAGCGATCGCTAGATCAAGCCCTGAGCTTGTCCCAATAATCACCACTTTCTTGCCTGATAGCGACTGAAACATTGTTTTTCCTGATAAAGTAAAAGCTATTTAATCCATCACAGAGCGCCGACTATTTAAACTCTTATCTATCACACTTCCTTTACTGGCTTCTTTGCTGAAACCAACAAATAATCTATAGATGAAGAATCTAGCAAGGCATCTATAGCAACCACATTTGTATTATAGGTTTGTTCATCTATTTTTCCTGTTTTAAACTCCTCTTCAATCCAAGATTTCAAATCTCTAAAGTGTGTTTTCCAGCACTCATCTGTGGCATCCACAAATTCTATATCCTGAAATCCTGCCTGTTGGTAAAGATTTTTATACTCCTCAATATCTTTGACATTATTATTTTGAGGAACAATCCAATCACCGAAATACTGTGTAGTTTCAAAGATGATATCAGCAAGAATCAGATTACCTCCTGGCTTTAACACTCGCGTTGCCTCTTTCAAAAACTTTTCCCTTGTATCAAAGTAGAAAGCTGCTTCAACACAAATGATGTTATCAAAGAAATTATCCTCAAATTCCATCTGCACAGCATCCATACAAATGAAGTTGCACCCCGGCGCGTTAACTATACTTCTTTCGATTTGTGTGGTGGAAATATTAATCCCCACAACATCAGCAGGCGAGTAATACTTGAGGAGATAACTGGTAGTTGCTCCCAAACCGCAACCAACATCAAGGATAGTTCCCTGCTTTTCTGGAATAAATTCTAAAAGCTTTTCCATCAAGTTAAAACAGGCTGACTGCTGATTCTGAGTATCTGAGCGCCAATAGCCTACATTGAAAAACTCACTTTGTCCGTAGTACTCTCTAGTCGAAGGATTTAGAATTAAACTGTCAAATTTGTTGATGTATTCGTTTTTATCCATTTTTACTTTCACGTTTTTATATTGGTTTTCATTCGGATCATTTAGATGTTTGCTTGTGCTTGCTGGATGCAAGCTTTCAACTGTTCAGCTAAAACCTGGACATGGGGTTCAGCCATAATCGTCACATGGTTGCCTAGTATAAAATGGATATCCACTGGTTCGGTAGAAAACTCGTTCCAGCCCAACGCTGAATCCTGTAAACTTGCAGAATATAACTCACTATCAGGATTTTCTAGAAGGTCTTCATTGGCGCGTAAAAGCGTAATTTGATCTGGATAAATTTGTTGTGGTGCATAATCAACTAGACATAAACAGCTAGCTTTATAAGCTTGTACCATATTTTTAAGCTGTGTAGTTTCAGCATTAGGAGGCAGCATATTAACCATTTTTAAATGCTGTAAAACGTATTTTAGTTGTTCCTCCACAGCCAAAGATTGGAGGGTATCGTAAGAAAGATCCACATTCTTTTCTAGAAAAACTTCTACTCCTTTGATTACCTCAGCTAGCCACCTAGTATCATCCCAATTAATATAATCAATCAGCATTTGTTTATCTTTATAAGTCGGTGCTGAAGCATCAATCACCACAAGTAAAGCCACCAAATGTCCCTGATGAACCAACTGTTGGGCCATTTCAAAAGCTACGTTACCTCCATAAGAATGCCCTCCTAAAAAGTATGGCCCTTGCGGTTGAACAGCTTGCATTGCTTGAATATAATTACTAGCTATATCCTCAATTCGGGTTACTGGCTCTAATTCTCCATATAGATATAGTTCATTTTGAAAACTGTATAACGGTTGGTCTGCTCCTAAATAACGCCCTAAGTGATAAAAGTAGAAAGGCTTGCCACCGGCTCCGGGAACGCAGAAGAAAGGTAAGTTTGAACCGTTGGGCTGAATTGCTACCAAAGAGGACGAATTTGAGTAATCCGAGTCTTTTTGCACAATTGTTGCCAACTGTTCAATAGTGGGATTTTGGAACAGGGTTGTTAAGGAGATATCTTTACCAAACTGCTGCTTAATTTGAGCCATTAAGTAGGGAGCTAAAAGAGAATGACCACCAAGATCAAAAAAGTTATCTTGTACTCCCACCTTGTCAACCTTCAGAATCTTTGACCAGATTTGCACTAGTTGCAGTTCTAATTGGTTACGGGGTTCAACAAATTTGTCCAAGTCACTGGTGTCAGAAGGTGCTTTCAAGGCGCGGCGGTCTACTTTACCGTTAGGAGTGAGTGGCAGGGACTCCAACATCACAAAAGCATTTGGCACCATATATCTAGGGAGTTTACTGGAAAGGAACTGGCGCAGAACGCTTACTGTGGGTGTCACCTCTTTTTGCGGCACTATGTAGGCGACTAACTGCTTTTCACCTGGGGTATCTTCGCGGGCAATGACGCAAGATACTTGCACATCGTCATGTTGACTCAATACAGCTTCGATTTCTCCCAACTCAATGCGGAAACCCCGAATTTTAACCTGATTATCAATGCGTCCTAAATATTCAATGTTGCCGTCAGGTAAATAGCGAGCTAAATCCCCAGTTTTATATAATTTTGAATTTTGAATTTTGAATTTTGAATTGTCAAAGGGATTGGGGATGAATTTCTCATTGGTCAATTCTGGGCGGTTGAGATAGCCTCGTGCCAATCCCGCACCACCAATATGCAATTCTCCTGGCACATTCACGGGCACTGGTTGCAGATACTCGTCTAAGATGTAGATTTTCGTATTGGCGATCGCTCGGCCAATGGAGATTGACTCTATAGTTGTCTCAAGTTGTCTAGGGATAGGGTGACAACAAGTAAAAGTCGTGCTTTCTGTCGGCCCATACCCATTAATGATTTGTGTAGATGGCAGGGTTTCAGAAGCTCTTTTAACGTGAGCAACCGAGAGCGCTTCTCCACCAATTAGTAGCTGTTCAATTCCTGACAAGGCTTGTGAGTCATCATCAATTATCGAGTTAAACAAAGCAGCCGTCAGCCATAAAATAGTAATGCCATGTTTATGGATTTCATCGCCCAGATTTTTAGATGTCGGAATAGTTTCTGGGAAAAGAACGCATCTAGCACCATGCAACAAAGCTCCCCAAATCTCGAATGTGGAAGCATCAAAAGAAATTGGGGCTAGCTGAAGAAATCTTTGTGTTGCATCTAGATGAACATAATTTACTCCAAACAAAAGACGATTAACACCACGGTGAACAATTTCAACTCCTTTTGGCTGACCTGTAGATCCTGATGTATAAATCACATAGGCCAAATTAGTTGCTTGCACATCAGCGATATCTAGGGTAAGCTGCGCTAACGCATTATCCTGACTTGATTGAGCAATCAAGTGCCAGTCAGTATCCAAACAAACAAGCTGTGCTTGATGCTGTGGCAGTGTGTTAACGAGTCGCTGCTGGGTCAGTAACACTGAGACTTGAGCATCTTCTAACATAAAGCTCAAGCGCTCAGTCGGATACTCTGGGTCAAGGGGCACATAAGCCCCACCCGCTTTGAGAATTCCTAACAGTCCCACAATCATTAAGGGCGATCGCTCCACACAAATGCCCACCAGCACATCTGCTCCCACACCCAAAAACCGTAAGTAATGCGCTAACTGATTAGCACGACAATTCAACTCGTGGTAGGTGAGTTGTTCATTTTCAAATACCACTGCCACTGCATCGGGAGTCCGCCTAACCTGCTCCTCAAACAACTGATGGATACACTTATCTTGGGGATAGTCCGCTTGAGTATCGTTCCACTCCACCAACAATTGATGACGCTCTGCTTGACTCAATAGTGGTAATTCCGAAATTCGCACTTCTTGATTAACCACAATTGCTTTTAGTAAAGTTTGAAAATGTTGGGCTATTTGAGCAATTGTGGACGCATCAAATAAATCTATATTGTAGCACCAAACGCCCTCCAGACCTCCTGGAACTTCCCAGTAGTTCACTTCCAGGTCAAATCTGACTTTTACATCAATTGGCAAGGGGATATTCTGGATAGTTAAACCTGACAAATTGCCCTCCGACTGTGGGGTATTCTGGAGGGAAAACATCACCTGTACCAGGGGATTACGGCTCAAATCTCGGTCTAGCTGTAACTTTTCAACCAACATCTCAAAGGGCAAGTCTTGGTGAGCATAAGCTGATAACGTTGTTTGCCGCACTTGCGCGTGGAAGTCTCGAAAGCTGGGGTTTCCAGAGAGATCGCCCCTTAATGCTAGGGTATTAGCAAAAAACCCCATTAGCTGCTCGACGCTCTTGCTGTTGCGGTTAGCGATCGGGGAGCCAACAACAATATCTAACTGACCACTATAACGAGAGAGCAAGACCAAAAAAGCTGCCAGTAGGGTCATAAATAAGGTTGTGTCTGACTCCTGACTCAGCTGTTTGAGGCGTTGCGTGAGGTCGCGATCCAGTTGAAAACACTCAACTCCACCTTGGAAGGTCTGAACTGGCGGACGGGGGCGATCAGTAGGTAGTTCTAGTACGCCAGGGGCACCCGCTAACTGTTTTTGCCAGTAATTGAGTTGGCGATCGAGGACTTCACCAGTTAGCCACTGGCGTTGCCCAACTGCAAAGTCGGCGTATTGGATGGGTAATTCAGCTAACGGGTAGGGCAATCCTTGAGTGAAAGCTGTATATAACTGAGATAATTCACGGAAGAAGATGTTCAAAGACCAGCCATCGTAGATAATGTGATGCATCTTCAACAGCAGTACATACTCCTGGTTACACACTTGGAGGAGGGTGAATTGTACTAATGGCCCAACAGCCAGATCGAAGGGTTTGGATGCAACGGACTTAGCTATTTCTCGAATTTGCTCAGTTTGCTCCTCGGTAGACAACCCCTGCAAGTTATGGATTGGCAAAGTTAAGGCAGTGGGAGGGGCAATTAGCTGGATAGGTTTTCCGTCTACTGTGGGAAAAGTGGTTCTTAAGACCTCGTGACGGCGAATAAGTTCACTGAGGCTCTGCTCCAGTGCAACTATATTGGGCGAGCCATCTAGCCGCAGAGCCTCCAGCATATTGTAAGCAGTACTATCGGGTGATATCTGGTGTACAAACCAGAGCCGTTGTTGGGCAAAAGACAGTGGTAGCTTACCGTCCCGTGGCACTCTTTGAATGGGTAACTGATGAGCAGCTTTAACCTGCTTTGCCTGCTGCAAAAACAACATAATTTCTGTTTTACGCCCGGCTATTTCCTGACGCAGCGTTGGAGTTAAAACCCCTTCAGGTGCATGACAGCGCAAGCGATCGCCATCGATTTCGAGGTTAATACTTAGGTTGCTCAACTGACAAACGAATTCGACGATGCTGTTAGTCATGCTTAAAACTCCACTACCTCGGCACTCACTTGTGTAACTGATAAATCTTGTGCTACCCAATCCACGGCTTGGATGTAGGATGCGATCGCAGCTGTTGTAGGAGACTCAAACATCATTTGTACAGATAAGTCAAGTCCAAAAGCTGAGTTGATCCGCGACACCACTTGAGTAGCTAGCAGGGAATGACCACCAAGCTCAAAGAAATTGTCCTTGACCCCAATGCGTTCCAATCCCAGAACTTCACTCCAGATTTGAATTAGTTGAGCTTCAATCGGCGTTCGAGGTAAAACAAAGCCAGTTGAAAGATTTCTGGTGGCTGTATCTGATGTTGGAAGGGAGCGACGATCCACCTTGCCATTAGGTGTCAAGGGCAACGCATTAAGGAGGACAAAAGCTTGGGGCACCATGTAATTTGGTAGCTTTTGTTGAATAAATTCCCGCACTTGCGGCACTAGCTTCTGGACTAGCTTACCGTGTAAGGGATTGTTAGTGTAGTCAGTCCAGGGTTTGACAATGACTGCCTCCGTATCCCAAAACTTGTACTGAGCATTTAAACTGTTGCGGCACAATATCACATCATAGGAACCATCCTGACTACCCCCCCACCAACTGAGATGGATTGTGTAGCCTAGATGCTGCCCCAGTTCCCAAAACTGCTCTGGATTGATCCCAACTGTTGGCTGTTGTACTAACAGTTGCCGCAGTTGTTTGACTGTCTCGACACCAGGGGGATGTTCCAACCATTCCCAAATCTGTAATGCTTGCTGCACCCGTTGATTAGGCACGCCCCTGATTCCCAATAGTTGTGGCTGTTCCGAAAGCAACTGATTTTGAATTTGTGTGAACGAAAGTTGGTCTAGTTGCCAGTTTAACCAAGGAATTACCGTTACTTCGGCTTCGCTATGGGACGCTGCGCGATCGCTCAGTACAAGTGTTTGGACATCACTACCCAAATGCAGGGTGACATCATAACGGAATTGAGTTAATTCATTTTGAGAGTGCCCGCGTTTGGGCTGAATCTCTACCCACGCAATCTGTGGAAAGCGTTGTGTTAGGGCGATGAAAAAATTGGGGTCGATGACCAATTCTTCTTCCCCGCCTACACTCTGGTGTACCTGCTGCTGCCATTGCTCAATACTTCTTTCCTCGGAGGCTTGGAATAACTGCACGGCTGCGTGGTATGGCTCCAATAACGGCAAGCTGCGGACATCGCCCACGAAAATCGTGCCCTCTTGGCCGATTGTAGCGATCGCTCCTTCTAGAACCTGCAAAAGATACTCAACACTGGGGAAATACTGCACTACTGAGTTCAAAATTACAGTGTCGAATTCTCCTTGGGGGATACCTGCAAAGTTATCTGCCATTTGGTGCAGCAGCCGCACATGTTCTAGACCCTCAACTGTGCTACATACCTGCTCAACGTGCTTTATGGCTGCTATGGAATAATCGGCTCCCCAATACTGTTGGCAGTTCTTGGCAATGCGAGATAGCAGCAACCCCGTTCCACAACCAATTTCTAATACTCGCTGCGGTTCAACGGCCAGAATTCGGCTCACCGTACTCTCAACCCACTCCCGCATTTCCTGATCTGGGATGGGTTGCCTGGTGTAACTACTGTTCCAACCAGTGATATTAAATGTTAGATCATCTGTGGATGTTTGAGGTTGACCATAAGCTTGTTCATAGAGCCTTTGCCAGTCACTAACGTACTCGCTTTGCCATTTAGCAAGCTGCTCAGGTAATACTTGATTTTTGAAACCGGGGACTAAGTAAGCCACCAGACTTGTACTGAGCGGAGCCGAAGTACTTTGATCTCCAGAGGTATCAACTCTGGTGACAACAACACTCTCCTGTACCAAGGGATGTTGGCTCAAAACTGCTTCAATTTCCCCCAGTTCTATCCGAAAACCGCGAATTTTAACTTGATTATCTATCCGTCCTAAGTATTCGATGTTGCCGTCACTTAAGTAACGCGCCTTATCGCCAGTTTTATATAATCTACTCCCTCCTGCCTCCTCAAACGGATTAGGAATGAATTTTTCTTGTGTTAACTCAGGTCGGTTGAGATAGCCTCTTGCCAATCCCACACCACTAATGTGCAACTCTCCTGGTACACCAATCGGTACTGGCTGTAAGCGCGAGTCTAAAATGTAGATTTGGGTGTTGTTAATTGGACGACCAATGGAAATTTTCTCGTCATCAGGAGTGCATTTTGCGATCGTGGCACAGACGCTAGCTTCTGTTGGCCCATAAGCGTTGAAGAAGTTTCTCCCAGCAGACCATTGCCTCATAAGTTGAACAGAACAAGCTTCTCCGGCAACAATCAATGTTTGCAATGCTGGAAGTTCTTCAACAGGCAAAACTGCCAGTGCCGATGGTGGTAGGGTGATATGGGTAATGCCATAATCGCGTAATCGCTCAATTAACGGCGTACCCGGCATTAGAGAGTCTTTTGTTCCCAGGTAAAGTGTTGCCCCTGATCCCAAAGTCATCAAGATTTCTGATATACAAGCATCAAAACTGAAGGAGGCAAACTGGAGAACTCGATTTGAGGAATCTAAGCCAAAAGCCTGAATCTGAGCTTGAGCTAGGTTGCACAATCCGCTATGCTCAACCATCACCCCTTTTGGTTTACCTGTGGAGCCGGAAGTGTAAATCACATTAGCTAGATCAAAAGCCGTCACGACCCCAGTCAGGTTATTCTGGTTATTTTGGGCAATTTCTGACCAGACCTCATCTAAAAAGACCAGGTTTGCTTGATGCTTGGGTAATTTATCAAGGAGTCGCTGTTGAGTTAGCAGTACCCAAACTTGAGCATCTTCGAGCATAAAGCTGAGACGATCGCTAGGATACTCTGGGTCAAGGGGCACGTAAGCACCACCTGCCTTAAGAATCCCCAAAAGTCCGATCACTGTTAAAAGCGATCGCTCCACACACAACCCAACCAGTACGTCTGCACCCACACCCAAAGACCGCAAGTAGTGCGCCAACTGGTTAGCACGACAATTTAATTGGTGGTAGGTGAGTTGTTCGTTTTCAAACACCACCGCCACTGCATCAGGGGTTCGCTCTACTTGTTCTTCAAACAACTGATGAATACACTTATTCTGCGGATAATCCGCCTGAGTATCGTTCCACTCCACCAACAGTTGATGGCGATCGCGCTGTGTGAGTAAGGGGAGTAATGCCACTGACTGCTGGGGATTTGCTGCGATCGCCCCTAACAAAGTCTGGAAATGTTGCATCATCCGGGCGATCGTTGCCGCATCAAATAAATCACTGTTGTAAGAGCAAAAGCCCCCAAGCCCTTCTGGTGCATCCCACAAGTAAACTTCTAGGTCAAGCCGAACTGAGTCAAGTCCCGAAGACATATTCTCGACCTTTAAACCAGGTAGATCCCAAGGAGAGGTGGGAGCATTCTGGAGGGCAAACATCACCTGCACCAGTGGGTTACGATCCAGGTTCCGCTCAAGTTGCAACTCTTCGACTAACATCTCAAAGGGTAAATCCTGATGGTCGTAGGCGTTTTGGGTAACTTTTCGCACCTGCGCTAGTAAAGCTTCAAAGGTCGGTTCTTGAGATAAATCGAATCTCAGTGCCAGACTATTGACAAAAAATCCAATTAACCCTTCGATTTCTGTGCGGTTGCGATTTGCGATCGGTGAGCCAACTACCAAATCTGTTTGTCCACTGTAGCGAGAGAGTAACACCACAAAACCTGCCAGCAGCGTCATAAACAGCGTGCTTCCAGACTCTTGGCTGAGTTTTTTAAGTTGCTGTGTCACCAAGCCATCTAATTGAAGTCGCTCTGTACCGCCTCGAAAAGTCTGTATGGCTGGGCGGGGGCGATCTGTGGGTAGTTCTAATAGAGGAGGCGCTCCCGTTAACTGTTGCTTCCAGTAGCTTAACTGACGCTCTAGTACCTGATTTGTTAGCCACTGACGCTGCCATACAGCAAAGTCGGCATACTGTACAGGTAACTCTGGTAACACGGCAGAACTACCCGTTAAAGAGCTTTGGTAATAGGCTGACAGTTCACCGATCAAAACGCCCATCGACCAACCATCAGCAGCAATATGGTGAATTGCTAATAGCAATACATACTCGTCTTGAGCAACTTGCCAAAGCTTGACTCGCAGCACAGGGCCATTAGCTAAATCGAATGGTTTACAGGCTTCTGCTGTCGCCAGTTGCTCTACTTGTTTCCAGGGATCTGGCACATTCTGTAGATCCACTACTGGTAACGTTATGGTTAGGTGGGGGGCGATCGCTTGTACGGGCTTGTTATCTTTGATCTCAAAACGAGTCCGCAGAACTTCATGGCGCTGCACTATCTCCCCAAAGGCTTGTTCCAAAGCTTTGACATTGAGATTCCCCAGCAAACGCAAGGTGAAATCTATTGTGTAGGCACTACTTTCGCCTTCCAACTGATTCACAAACCATAAGCGTTCCTGTGCCCAAGATAGCGGTATGTCTGTGTCTCTCGAAACGGGTGCGATCGCCGGCACCGCCAAGCTCAAACCAGTTTCAAGTTGAGCTAAGATCACTTCACTTAACTGGGCAACTGTCGGTGATTCAAAGATATAGCGCAACGGCAACGAAGTCCCAAAGGCTGCTTGTAAGCGAGAAATTACCTGAGTAGCGAGCAGGGAATGTCCCCCAAGTTCAAAGAAATCATCGTGAATGCCGACTTGCTCTAACCTCAGTACTTGGCTCCAAATGAGTGCTAGGGTTTCCTCGGTGGGGTTGCGGGGTGCAACAAATTTGTCTTCCTGTTCGCTGTATAAATCGGGTGCAGGTAGGGCGCGGCGGTCTACTTTGCCATTTGGTGTTATCGGTAGAGCTTCTAAGATGACGAAAGCATTGGGTACGATGTAGTCTGGGAGTTTGGCTTTCAGAAATTGACGCAGAACGCTTACTGTAGGTATCACTTCTGTTTGCGGCACCACGTAGGCAACTAAGCGCTTCTCTCCTGGAATATCTTCGCGGGCAATAACACAACATGCCCGTACATCAACATTTTGGCTTAGTACTGCTTCAATTTCTCCCAACTCAATGCGGAAACCGCGTATTTTCACCTGATTATCGATGCGTCCCAAGTATTCAATTTTGCCATCAGGTAAATAACGGGCTAAATCCCCAGTTTTATAAAGCCGTTCAGAATTAGAGGATTGGTCTTCTGTTTCCCCCCTGCTCCCCTG
>NZ_WBKM01000076.1 GCF_015714725.1 Nostoc sp. WHI | reverse complement strand
ATTGACCGAAACTAGGGTGTAGGGTGTGGGGTGTGGGGTGTAGGGTCAAAAGAAAAAACTCTCTTATTTATGTACACCCCGCCCCGGAACCAATAGGGTACAAGCCCCCACTGATTTATTTCCTACCCCCTACACCCAACACCCTTGTTTTTGACATCTTGGTTCAACTCCTCCAACTATGATTTAGTCATTAGTCTACTAGTTGCTGACAAATGACCAGGAACTAAGGACTAATGACTCCATAGGGTAGGACTATTAACGAGGTGGTAAAGTTTCAAACCTGAATTCAGTTCCGACTTTGAGTGTGTTGCTATTTACGCGAGGAGACATCATTAGCGATGTGTCATAAGGATTTGGTAAATCAGGGGTGCGAATATACGGTTCATTGCCAACTTGTTGAGTCAGGACATCATGATATAAAGTGTTAACCAACTCAGCATCACGGGCAATTTCATTTTCTGGGAAGGAACCACCGAAACTGGAACCAGATCCTAGAAATGAGTCAAGCTGACGCTTGAGGCTGCCATTTTCGTAGAAATTGCGATCGTGCCGAAAAAAAGCTCGTTCAAATACATCATTCGTAGTTTCATAATTGGGTGTCTCCGTTTGGGCAGATGCAACAGAGGGAAAAGCAATACTAGCAGCAAGCAACACCAATAAACCACTAAAAGTTTTTAATTTTATACGCACCTTTGTGACTCCTCAATTTTTGGGCAATCTTAATTTATGCTTAAGTTCAGAACTCTGATGAGTTCAATCTTTGGTGTAGCACAACTTTTAATGTTTTGTAATGACGTATCCTACTGAAACTCTTGCCCACGCAGATATTTGGGCAACCACTACTGATTTGACTATTTTGCGCCACAAGTTGCTAGATTTATTTTCTCAACTGGCTTATCAAGAAGGTGATTTCGTTCTCGCTTCTGGGCTACGTAGTTCTTATTATGTGAATAAGATGCAGGTAACACTCCACCCCCAAGGTGTTTTGGCAGTTGGACGTTTGCTGTTTCCTTTATTACCTGTAGATACACAGGCTGTGGGTGGTTTAACACTGGGGGCTGACCCAATTGTGACAGCAGTGAGTGTAGTTTCTGTTTATGAAAATCGACCGATACCAGCGCTGATTATTCGCAAGGAAGCCAAGGGTTATGGGACGAGAGCTTATATAGAAGGCCCCAGTTTACCAGAAGGTGCAAAAGTAATAGTTTTGGAAGATGTCGTCACAACTGGGCAATCTGCTCTAAAAGCAGTTGAGCGTCTTAAAGAAGCAGGTTATACCGTAAATCAAGTAATTGCACTGGTAGACCGTGAACAAGGGGGAGGAGAGTTGTACCAGTCAGCAGGGTTGAAGTTTGAAACTTTGTTTTCGATTCAGGAAGTTCAGGAACGCTACCGACAACTTGCGAAATCATAAGTGTCACTTGCCAAGTTATTTGACAATTTGACAGATTTGTGTAAGTTAAAATATTACTCTTAAAGCCCTAACAAGGGTTTTATTATTTTAGGCTCAAAATAGCCTTTACCGCACTGGCGATCGCAGAAGATGCTTTTTCGATTTCTTCTTTGGTTGTAAATTTCCCAATACCAATTCTTAACGCTCCCTCAATTATATTTTCCGCAAGATTCATCGCTTGCAGAACGTGAGACGGCGCGACAATACCTGATGAACAAGCCGCACCTGTAGAAATAGCTAATTGATGGCGAACTCTAGCAATAATGGCACTATTAGGGATGTCAGGGATAGAAATATGTAAGCTACCTGATAAACGGTTGTTTAAGTCTCCATTCACCAGTAAATTAGGAATTTGAGCCTTGAGTAGATTTTGTAGCTGATCTCGTAAAAGTGCGTAGGCGCAGCCCGCCGTAGGCATCGCTGTTTCATCTGCTTCCATTTCCAAATGTCTCAATCTGCAAGCTTCCCCTAAGCCAGCGATTCCGGGGACATTGAGTGTACCCGATCTAAGTCCTTGTTCATGTCCACCACCGTAAATAAGTGGTTCAAGATAATAACCTTTTTTTACTACCAATGCACCAACGCCTTTGGGTGCATAAAGTTTATGCCCAGAAATAGCTAGATAGGTAATACCCCAGTCTTGGAAGTTGAGGGAAATTTTACCGACTGCTTGGGAAGCATCACATAAAAAAGGGATATGGTATTGTTGAGCGATCGCTCCAATTTTTTCTACTGGGTAAATTGTCCCCACTTCATTATTAGCAGCCATCACACAGAGTAAGGAAGCACTGCCAGAGCATACTTTTTCTAGATGTTCTAAATCAATTTGGGCTTGTTGATTGACATTTAACCAAATTATTTCAGCAAGTCCTTTTTTGGCTAATACTTTGCAGGTATCTAAAACTGCTTTGTGTTCAACTGGGGAAACAATTATTTTGGCGGGAGTATTTTGTTGATTAATATGTCCTTGAATTGCTAAGTTAATACTTTCTGTTGCACCAGATGTAAAAATAATTTCCTTGATAGAAGCATTGATTAATTCAGCTATGTGTTGACGCGCTTGTTTAACTGCTTGTGCGGCTTGATTGCCATAACCATGATCTACACTATTAGCATTACCAAAAGCAGTAGTCATATAGTACATGACTTTTTCTGCTACTCTAGGGTCAACGGGAGTAGTTGAGTGGTAATCGAGGTAAATTATATTTTCTTGTGTAGTCATTACCTGTCAAAATTGTCCGCTTGAAATTTTTTACATATTTTTTTAAGGCTTCAAACAACCTCTTATCCTTGACGTGGATCTGATTGTGGGGGATGCCAACCGGCTTCTACCCAAAAACGACGAGCCACTTGAATCGAAGGCTCATCTCGACGCTCATCATTGAAATCAAATCTCTCACTAGTAGCTCTCCCTGTAGAAGTTGTACCTAAAATTTTTATACCGTCTTTTGTCCAGATAAAATTGTTAGACCATTTTTGCTGACGGGGATGAAATAGAGGGACTTGTTCTTGGGTTTTAGGATCAGTAGCCGTTGTAAAATTATAGTGACGCTCATTACAGCGATGACAAGCTAAAGCCAAATTATCCAGTTCATCAGAGCCGCCCAAAGACTGCGGCATAATATGGTCAATGGTAAAACGGTCTGGACTTAAGTATTCTGGAGAGTGGCAGTATTCGCAAAGATATTTAGCTCGTTGTCTTACAAGTTTTCGAGTTGGTTCGGACACCATTTAGTTTTCGCCGCTAGTTGAGCGTTAATCAAGGTAAAGATTCTCTCTAATTCAGAGATACCTACATATTCGGCTTCTTCTTCAGGAGTGAGCGCATCAGCTTTTTTCTTCTCTAACAGTTCTTCAAAGCGAGACTGTAGCTCATCAGTAAATTTAAAAAGATAAATGTCACCAAATTCACTCATCTTGATACCAGAAGATATTAAAGATGAGGGCTGAACCATCAATTGAGTAGTCATTGTGTGTTGATAGCGTCTTTGATTCTATTGTGCCTCAATTAATCGACATCGCAGTTTATCACTTTGCTACTCATTCTCTAAAAATCTTCTGGCGACTCGCCCCCAATCAATGCGGGTATCTTGAGCATTTTCTTTACGTTTACCATCTGGTTGTTCATCCTCATACCTTGCCCATGCCATTAGTAGTAGCTTCAATCCATCTAATGAGTTAATCAACCGAGAACGTAAAGTATCTATATCGGCTTTATCTACGTCCTCCTCTAAGATTTCTACTAAATTTTGATAAGCAGGATGATTGGTATTTAAAGTCACAATAATTGCTCCTCCTCTTGATTGAACAGTGAAGAACTCAGGAGTATCAATAGGAGCTTGTGCAAAGGTATATTTTAAGCCATCATCTACTGTAGTTGCTGCTAGTAATTCTGCTTGATTTTCAGTAACTCCCTCTTCTTTTAAAGTTTCTTTGATGACTTGTTTTCGTTCTTCTTTTGGCAATTCTTCATCTTCATCACTTTTACCTTTATAACCCTGTAATTTACGTTCTTGAGTCACAGTCGTAGCTACTTTTTCAGGTTTGTAGGGGTCGTGACCGTGGCGTTTTTCAGTGGTACGAGTGCCTTTTGTCTGTGCTTGTAGCAAACGACGAATAACACTCAATTGAGTCTTGATTCTATGGGCTATATCTAAAAGAGAAGCTTTTGGATCTTCATCTTCTTGGAGTTCTTCTTTTAGTTGAATAATAGTTTTTCCATTTTCCAATAAAGACTCAATCTCAAATTGTAGAAGTTCAGCAAAATTACGAGCTGATTGTTTATTATTAGTTACTCCAAAAATATCATCAAGAGAAGGTGGAAATTCTACTTCTACTCCCCACCATCTTTCTCTTGAATCATAAGCAATTACTATTCCTGTATCCATATCTAATTCTCGTCCAGCACGAACTACAGAAATACCGACATTTTTAGCAGCATGTTTTCCATGAGGTAAATCACCAGGATTTTTTCCTGGTTCGGCTTGCCGAGCTTCTTCTTTGGCGTAAGAGAAACGCACCTTTACATCATGTTTTTTATCTTTAAAATTAATTTCAAACGGAACTTCGTAAGATGTATCTCCTTCCCAAGGTCGGAACATTGCCTGATTATCATAAGGTCTAGGACAGGAAGTATTTTCTATTAGATAACCTGGGTCATTGGGAAGGGCATATTTTTCTACAATCAGGTTATATAAAGCATCTAAATCAAATGCCACCATGCGGATTTTTACTTGACCGTTATTCAGAAATTTGCGATACATTCTCCCGATCACAAATTCAGAATTATCAATAATCGCTTTTCCTGTTCGCCACATACAACGGTCGATTTTTGACCACACTACTAATGTGCCACTGTCACCAAATTTCTGACCGATTTTTGTCCAAGTCATTGGAATTGGCCTAGCGGTAGGTTCTGGTACTTCGGTCATCCGCCGATTTTTGATTTCATCTAAGTCAAGGTAACTGTGGAGTGCATTTTCTATGCCATTTTGCCATGACCAGACATCAACCCGTTGACATTGGGAAATAGATGAAGATGGTAAACCCATTCCAAAACGACCAATTCCAGTATGTTTATCTTGGTCTAAATATGTACCATTGCCAAATTGCAGAGCTAGACGCAAAACATTAGCATCCATACCTCGACCATTATCTAACACAGCGATTTGTTCAATACGCGATCGCTTCCTCCCCTCTATTTGTTGTTTTCGTTCACCACACAGTAACTCTACTTGCGATGCACCGGCTTGAATGGCATTATCCATTAATTCGGCGATCGCATAAGCGGCGTTTTTATAACCGTTATCGCGCATTGCTTGAACTGCGAGGTGAGTTGGCACGATATCATGGGCGTTAGCATTCATGGGTTTTTCCTCCAAACGTCTTCCCAATTGTGAAAGGCTGATGCAACTGAACCAAAACCGGGGAGTTGGCTATCGACAACGGTGACAATTTCGGCGATCGCATTACCCCCAGCTTTGAGTCCACGAATGGCGCGTCCTACCATTTGGCTGTAGAGGACAAGGGATTTGGTAGGACGGGCGATAACGGCGGCGCTGGTTTTGGGTGCATCGAATCCAGTGGTTAAAACGCCGTAGTTACATAAAATCTTGGTTTGGGGCTGTTCGTCTTTAAAACTTTGAATCAGCCTTTCTCTCTCTGATTTGGGGGTATCACCTGTAACAGCATCAGCATTAAAGCTTCTGAAACGCAATATTGAAGCGATGAGTCTAGCGTGTTCAACGGAGGTATTAAAAACGATAATCCGTTGATGATGTTGGGCTAGTGCTTCTAGTTCTAGGATGATGCGGAGGTTGCGTTGTTCGTCTGCTGCTAACCGATTGAGGATATATTGGGGGATGTCTAATTCTGTATTAATCCGATTCAGGTCTTGGGGAGTTAGTTCAATACCTGTTTCATAAAATAAGGAACGATAGTTAACTTTTGCTAGGTATTGGCGATCGACGAGATAATCAATGGGGTTGTCATAACCTGGGATTTCTAAGGTAACTTTCTGTTGGGCGAAGAATTTTGCTAGTTGTGCATCGGTGTTAATATCAGCCCAAGTCCTTCCCGGTGTGGCGGTTAAACCTAATAAGGCGGTTTTTTCGTAGGGGATGACTAAAGCATCTAAGACGAGTTTATAGGTTTCGGCAACTGCTTGATGGGCTTCATCGATAATTACCAATGAACAACGGACACCCAGTTGATTAATAAAGCGAATACTCTTTTTGGCGGCGTGATAGACTTTCGCTAATCCTGCTACGACTAAGCCATCTTGCGCTTGTGCTAAGTCTAACTCATGGTTGCCCCAGAAGCGGTAACTGGTGGTGGTGCGATCGCCTAAACTGTCCCAGGCTTTTTGAAATTCTGTAACTGCTTGTTCACAAAGTTCTTCACTATATGCCAACCAAATTATTAAAGTAGGTTCATTATTTCTTAGGTGTAAACCCAATTAGGGCTAAAACCTTGTATAGTTGCTAAAGAAATTAAAGGTAGAGTTGTTATTTTATAAGCTTTACTCAAAACCTCTAAATTTAATAAATCATCAGCTTGACTAACTTTTAATTCAGACACAAATGACTCAGTATATTTTAACCATTGATTTTTTGATATGTTTTCATAGGAAATAGTCAAACCGATATGTTGCAATTCAAAAAAAGCCTTAAAATATTCTTCAGATGGCAAGTTATTAGATTTAGACGAATTAACAGATTTTGTAGTTGGAATTAAATTCCATAGTTGATCGTGAGCTACAAATGACCAAGGCAGATAATGATCTAATGAAATTTCATCCTTATCCAATTTCACTTTAGAATAAATACATTTAATATCTCGATATTGTAAAATAGTTTTCCAATATTTAGTTTGATTAGTTAAAGAATCTCTTTGGTGTGGCATAAATAATTTATTAACCACATTGGGAGTGCTTGGGTTTCTTTGCTGCATATAATTTAACCATTCCCAAGATGCCCAGCCCCTAACTATTGTGTAATTTTCCTCTAAATACTGAATCCAATCTGGATGTAGAATAATGGCGTTACAATTTTTCTGATCTTCAGCGTTAAAACAGTATAAAGGCTTTTTACTATTAAATTGATCGTTAGCTAAATTAATCATAGCTGGATTAACATCATAATCTTTTAATCCTCTAGTTTCTTGAGAAAAGAAAGGACGAATTAAACGATAAGAAACATAGCGATTAATCGAAATAAGAATATCATCTAGATTTTGATTGTTAATAGTTGCACGCAAAAGCTTTTTATCTGTATCTCTAAACTTTAAAATTGGTTCTATAATTTCTAGCTCAAGATCATCTAATTTATTAGCAATTTGATCTTGTGTTCCAAAAGAGAGTTTAAAATATTTGTGAGGATACCAAGCATTAGCTAACATTTCGACAATAATTTCTTGAAAAGTAATAGGCGATAAAGTATCAAAACTTCTCCTTTTTAAAATATCTAATAATGATAAAAAATAAAGATATTTGTAAGAGTTAGTTATATTGTTAAATATTTGAGCTAAAACCGTAACATTAACTTTGTCTGATAGTGGTAAGTCTTGATTCGTAAGTTGATTTTTAAATAATGCCAACTCTCCTAAATATGCTTGAATGAAATCATTTGCGGCTGATTTATTAATCTTATTTAATGCCTTAACAATGTCTGCAACAGTTTCAGCAGTGGGGTCAATTTTTTCGTGATACCAACGGAAGACAATCGGACGTTCAACACCTAAACCTATTGCCAACTGGCTTTGGCTAATGTTGTAAGACTCTAAAACCTGTCTTAGTGCTTGTCCTGCTTTTCCCATGATTTCCATTATCACAGGGCAGGGAATATAATTCTGTTAACTTTTATATTAATTTATATTCTGATTTTGTTATCATATATGATAACAAAATCAGAGAAAACATTGAGTACATGAGTTATGGCAGAAGAATTTGTGACATTAGAAGATAACAGCAGCAATCAAGTTCAGGTAAGTAGAGAAAAGATAAAACACCTGCTAATCGGTAGTCCTAATGTAGTGAAGACGACTATCCATCGGTTGCATACTATAGGTTATGCAGAAGTAGGTTCTTGGTCTAAACCTGTAATAGCAGGTAGTTTAGGTGAATCAGGCGATGTAGTGAGTCTATTAATTAGATAGCAAGTCTAGGAACTAAAAGGTGTAGGGAGTTGGCGCGATGGCTACGCCCGCCAAAGGCATCGCGCATTGCACCAACTTTTGATAATTTAAATAACTAGAGAACTAATTGAATGACACGTTTCATACATGACAAATTTGCCAAAGACTATCTTGAGGAATTGCTAAAAGATTACGGAGAAGTCAAGTCATCAGAAAAAGTCTCAGGAGAGATTAAAGAAATAGATGTTTTCTTCACTCCTGACAAACAGCAAAGCTCTAATTTACAAATACTGGGTTTACTAGGAAGATTTGCTGAGAATCCTGCACTCATAGAACCATTCCGTAATCCAGCTTCTACCGATGAAATATGCGACTGTATTCTCAAATTATTAGAAGTAAAAGCTCTTTTACGACGAGAAGCTAAAGCAAATAAAACCAAACTTCAAGACTCAGAAATTCCCAAATTGTGGATTCTTACCCCAACGATATCTGAAACTAGATTGTCTAGCTTTGGAACTATACAAAAAGAAGGTTGGTTATCAGGAGTATATTTTCTCGCAGATGCCTTGCGGACAGTAATTGTAGCAATACATCAATTACCACAGATACCGGAAACTTTATGGTTGAGGCTTTTGGGTAGGGGAAGTGTGCAGTCGCAGGCAATTATCGAATTGCAAGCGTTACCATTAAATCATCCATACCAAAAAGCAACGCTCGAATTAGTTTACAACTTGCGCGAAAACTTGAGAGTAAATCAAGAATTAGAAGCAGATGATAGGGAGTTAGTTATGCGACTAGAACCGCTTTATCAAAGAGACAGGGAACAAGCCAAACAAGAGGGAAGACAAGAAGGAAGACAGGAAGGAAGACAAGAAGGAGAACAATATTTAATTATACGTCAAATCAATCGCCGTGTTGGGGAAATTAATGAATCATTAATCGGGCGAATTAAAGGTTTATCGATTGAACAATTAGAAAATCTAGGAGAAGCATTATTAGACTTTTCTAATGTTGCTGACTTGGAAATTTGGTTAAACCAATAATAAGGATAAAAAGTGGAAGAGTTGGTGCGATCGCGCCAATTCTTTATCATTTAAATAGCATCATAATGCCTGTGTCAGCCGAAGTTTTTCCCCTTGATATTTTCATCAGATTGCTTTTCTTCAATTTTAATAACCGTCTCTGGCAAATCAGCATTTAAAATCCGTTCACTCAACTTTGCCAAAACCGCTTGTCGTAACTGCTGATCGTCAGGTAATTCAGCCAGAATGTTGTCAACAATCTGCTCAACCTGCGATTCTCTCGCATGATCTACCCATACCATTCGATTGAATTCATTACCATCAGGACGAGTTATGGTGATTCGTCGGGCTTCAAAACCTTCCCCTTTGGCGGCGACTTCCTTTTGCAAAATTTCCAGATTGTTAAATCGTCGTGCCAAATCCGCTAATTTCATCTCAAATGCGATCGCATCATCATCTGTCCATGATTCAGCAGGTTTATCCGCAACAATCATCACCAAAGCTTCCAACCACTGAGAATCACTTGCGGTTTCATCGGAGGCTGCTCGAATAAAGCGTTTTAGTGAGGATTCAATACATTTTCCGGCTAAATAATTCGCTCTTACCCGCAAATCTTCTCTGAGTTTTGTTTCCTTACTTCTGACCCCAAAGCCTTCATAAATCAGTTTTTGACAATCACTCAATAAGCGATCGTAAGCTGTATGAATCTCTTTGAGGGCATGAACTAACTTAGTGCGTAAAGTTTTCGCAGTGACACCATCATCCTCGGCTTCAGTGCCGATAGAAGGTAAATTACAAGCTGCTGGTAAAGCTTTAAATAACAATTCATCAGGTTCAACAGTAGTTTTTAATGCCTTTAAAATTGCTCTTGGTTCATCTGGCAGCCGCCGGGTTTGTTGAGTATATTTAGGCAGTTTATTAACAAATTGATAAAGAGGAGTAACTACCGTTAACAGAGTGGCATTACGAACTTTACCCAATTTTTTTAACTGAGGATTGCGTAAAATTGCTTCTAATTCTTTGAAAACTTCTGCCCTTAATCCGACTACTGCAAAATACTTAACCGCAAAGCGTTCAGGATATTTAACTAATAATTCAAAATGTTCTGTTCCTAATATAGGAATAAATGTACCGTCTTGATAAAGTCCCAAATCATCAGCGTGATACAACAGTAATGCCGCTAAAATTATCGGTACTGCACCTTGTTTTACACCGTAGGGAGGTGCTGCTAAATGTTGATAAAGTAAATCAAAAGTTTGGCTTGTTTCTGTTGCTGCTAGACAAAAATTTTCAACTGCTTCCCAGAGAGAATTCAACCCCGAATTTTCTAATGGTGGATAAAAATCCCAATAATCATCTTCTTGGCGATAAATCCCTGTTTCTTCTAACAGAGAATAATACATACTAACTTCGGGACCATAACCTTCTAAAGCTAATCTTTCTTCATTTTGATGTTCCAACATTGCCTGAATTAATTCTCGTCTAGCCTTTGCCCCTTGAGAGGTTAAATCTCGACGGTTAATTAATTCATTCCATAAAATCGCACTGCGATAATAAACGCGATCGCAAATATCAGAAAGCTTACTATTAAAGTCAGTAATGTTATTGAGTCTTTCGACTTCTCCTTGAATCCAACATTGCTGATTTATACCTATACTAAATGACTGATTGAGAGTTTCATCTAAAAATTCTTCAGCTTCTTGTAAACGATAATTTACTTCTTTTCTCGCTACACCATCAGTTTGTAACTCTTTGGCTGTTTTTTTGATATTGTTTAAAGCCACAAATTCTAGAGTACGAATTCGCAAAATATCTAAGTTAGCTGCACTCAAAATAACTAATGGTTTACCATCGCTAGTTGTGGAAGGAACAGAATTAGGCGTTTCGTCATCTACCCAATACCCAACAAAACCATCTGCATCCACACTACTACAACGTAATTGACTCAAATCTTGGGAATTATCTAAATAATGGCGTTCAAAATAACGTAAAGTTCCCGTCTGATAACTGTGACGTTGTGCTACTAAAGGTCTTAAAGGACGCTGGAGAGATAACAGTTTAACTAAAGGCGATCGCTCTTGTTCTATATATGTACTTAATTCACTATCAACATTAAAATCAGAACCTTGCCAAATCCGCAATTCATCTAATAGACGACGATGAGTAATTAGATTCTGTTTTAGTAGTTTATCAATAATTTGTTGCCAATAATTAATCTGTGCTTCTGAGGGGCGATCGCACATTGCTAAAGATACTAAAGTTCTTGTCGCCCTCATCGAACCTGTAATTGTAATGAGGTTCAAAATCCCAATAGTTTTTAGTACCCTCAGACTATCTTCTTCTAAGCGTTTAGCATCATTAATTAAATCTTGAATTTCTACCCATCTTTGCAAATTAGGGCGAGAGGCTAAACCCATTCCCGCAGCTTCAATAAAATAGTCATAAACTCGATCTAACTTAAGACTTGGTAAATTATTATCTTTAACTGTGACTTCTTCTAGAAAATTACGGAATGATAAAGGCTCAACACTCGTTAAAAATGTGAATAAAGAACGGTCATTTTGAGCATACCGTTGACAGAGAGTTGGTAAAGCAAGCGCAGATAAGGGATGTAGCGGATAAAGTTTTTTTATAACTTGATCGGTTATTTCTTCATCAACAATTATTGGTTCTAAATATTTACTCCACTCCTCAGAGTCACTACGAATAGCACAACTTATATTGTCTGCTGCCGACGAATCAATTGCTTCTCCAATTAAACTCATCATTTGTCCAGATGATTCAGTAAAAGCAATATCCTCAAATCGTCCTTGAATCTTCGCCCATTCGTTTTTTTGAAAAGTTGCTAATCTTTGAGTATATTCTGCAAATGCTTGATGTAAAATACCTAAAAGGTAAATAGGATTTTTGCTATCTTTTGGTAATTCAGCTAATTGTTGTAAAAGATATAAATCCTCAGCACCTTGAGCATGAGCAGCATACTCTAAATTCTTACCCAGTTCATCAATAACAAAGAAAATACCAGTTTTAGATTCCTTGGCAACTTCTAACACCAAATTAGGAATCTCTTTACTATCAATTTTTCCCCCATCATTAATTTCTGCTTCTAAATCTACCAACTGACGAACAACATTGATTTTATTTTTTTGGGTAGCAGTCCAAAAAGTATCAACACCTGTTAATAAAGCTCTGATAATGGTATGACTAATCGGTTCTCTTTGTCCCGTAGCCACAGCCCTCATTAATCCTACCGAGTTAATTTTGCCTTGAATTAATTGATAAATGTCACTATTTTTACCTAATTTCTCTTCAGCTATTGATAAAGCTTTAATGTGCATTTTGTTTTGAGAATTAGCACATAGGGAAATTAAATAATGAGCAAAAGCAGATTTACCAGTACCATAAACACTGGTTAATGTCCAAGCTCTATTTCCTTCGTCAGAACTAAAACTATTTAAGATCCGTGAGAGAGAATCAATTGCTCTTTTAGTCAGAACATAACCCTCTAAAGCTTCCACACTATCTAAATCTCTTTCTAGGTTAATAGAACGAGAATAGCGGCGCTGGAGACTGAAATAATGGGATAGCTTTTTATTAGTCATAATTTCCTTTATTCTTATTTAAAATTATAATATTTATCTAAAATTTCTTCTGCTAATATTTCTGGGCTGTCAGGGAAAGATAACTGAATTAATCCGGCGGTGTCGGAAAGAACTATCGTATCAAATTCTTTAGCAACTGTCTCAATAGCTGCACATAAAATACTTTCCGTCAGTTTAAAGACCATCCCTGGACTACCTTCATCATAAAGTAAACTGGGAATGTTAATAGTCTGTCTTCCCTGACTTGCCCAACTAGCATATTCTAAACAAGTTGCGACTATAACTGATGGAGGGAAATTCGCTTTTGCACCAATTTTAAACTGATAATTTTTTCCAAAATGACGAATTAAACCCAGTTCGTTAAAAGGACAATCGATAGAATCTTCGACTGGGCTATTATCTCTAATCAAATCTTGTGTTGCATACATTCTTAAAATACAATTTACATCTTTGATAAAAGAAGATTCAGCAATAGTTTTGTTAAAATTATTTATATAATCTTTCAAACCCGCCAAAATATCTTCTTTTGTAAAATCAAAATCTCGAAAAACATTAAAAACATTAAAAACATAATACCAAGCAGCCGCTTCACAAGTGGGTTTTAATAAATTCCAATGTAATAACCATAATGATGCTGGATCTTCTAAATAAACATCCCATCCATTATTCCCTAAAAGTTTTTCCCCAAATCTTGTTGGTAAATTATTTTTATCAAGAACTTTGAATGCGCTACACCAATAACTAATAGCACGTACCATATTTTTCCCAACACCTAAACGTACAGGAGCATCATCCTGTGAGAAGATATCTGGATTTTTGTTGGCTGTATCAAATCCTTTTTTCAACCAACCAAAACGAGGGTGAAAAGTTTCATGGTTAGCAAATACAGGATTTACTGTATTTTCAAAATGTTTCAGATTTAGACTAGTTTGAATCATGGTAAAATAGAGATATGATAACAATCACTTTGTTTATTATGGCTTAAATAAGACACAATTTATTTAATTACGATCGTCTAAAATTCGACAGTAATTTTACCTTTTTTTATACATTTAGGCTCGAAAACCTAATATTCTCAAATATTAAATGTGGCTTATTGTATTTGATACAGAAACCTCTGTTTTCATCAATCTAAAAAACTAAATTTTACTTTCGTCTTATTAGAGGTGTTTATACCATAAAGTAAGCTCACAATACTTAATGATATAAGAGGGCAAAAAATGTAGTGATGCCTATTATAGGCTCGATCTACACAAAAGATTTACTATTCTAATCTGTTTCAGTATATATGTATAAAGATTAGGTTAATTTTGCATAAAAGTTTAAGTTGTGTCATTTGAACTTGAAGATATTTTGGAAGATACCCGTTCAATTTCTCCTTTCGCTTCCTTCCAGAAGTTTTAAGACATGATGCACTTTAGTAGATCGCCAATTGGCTGAATTACCGTACACAATCGACAACTCAAATTTTTATGTATACTTAAGGCCAGCAGCTGGATTTGAACCTGCGACCTTCCGATTACAAGTCGGATGCACTACCACTGTGCTATGCTGGCAATTTTGCTGCTTAATCTCAATTAGCAACCACAAGTTATTATTGTACCATAATCAATTTATTTGTCTAGTTGTAATTGCTAAAAAATATGTCTCTTCAGAAAAAAGGCTAGAAAACTAGAGATTTTGGCAACATCGCTGCTTTTTTGCCCCTAGATGGTTTAATTGGCATTGCAACTGTGATTAATCAAAAAAATCAGTAATTCCGCTCACTGATAAAGTTGATAACTTAGTATTGGCAAAAGCTAACTCAAATCCTCGGTTGGGCGCAAAAATATCTGGTACAGTTCTAAAACTGTATTTTCTTGACACGGCTGAATAAAGGAGCAGAAATATATAATTATTTTTTACAGATTATAAGCATGGCAGCGTTGATCGGACGAGATTTATTAAGTCTAGCGGACTTCAGTCCAACGGAAGTTCAAGAACTTCTAGAATTGGCAACTCAACTTAAATCACAACAGCTGAAGTTACAGTGTAATAAAGTTTTGGGGTTGTTGTTCTCCAAAGCTTCAACTCGCACGCGGGTAAGTTTTACTGTGGCGATGTACCACCTGGGTGGACAGGTAATCGATCTCAACCCCAATGTCACTCAAGTGAGTCGCGGAGAACCTTTGCAGGATACAGCGCGGGTGTTAGATCGATATCTGGATGTTTTGGCAATTCGCACTTTTGCACAGCAGGATTTGGAAACTTTTGCTCACTATGCCAAGATTCCGGTAATTAATGCGCTTACCGATGC
Organism: Nostoc sp. WHI; assembly: GCF_015714725.1. Classification (GTDB taxonomy): domain Bacteria; phylum Cyanobacteriota; class Cyanobacteriia; order Cyanobacteriales; family Nostocaceae; genus Nostoc. The sequence goes on along the minus strand of NZ_WBKM01000076.1, from coordinate 25,971 downwards.
AGAACACCCCTGTCAGGTATTAGCTGATTTGCTGACGATTCAAGAAGGCTTCGGCACTCTAGCTGGGTTAACTTTAACTTACGTAGGTGATGGGAATAATGTGGCTAATTCTCTGATGTTGGGCTGTGCTTTGGTGGGGATGAATGTCAGAATTGCCACCCCTAGCGGATATGAGCCAGATTCTAGGATTGTAGAACAAGCAAGAGCGATCGCTAATAACAAAACTGAAGTTCTCCTGACTCATGATCCAGAATTAGCAGCTAAGGGAGCTGCTGTACTTTACACTGATGTTTGGGCGAGTATGGGGCAAGAAGCAGAAGCAGATAACCGAATGCCAATTTTCCAGCCTTACCAAATTTCGGAGCAGCTTTTGAGCCTTGCTGATCCAGAGGCAATTGTTTTACACTGCTTACCAGCCCATCGTGGTGAAGAAATTACTGAGGCAGTGATTGAAGGTTCTCAATCACGAGTTTGGGAACAGGCCGAAAATCGCTTACACGCCCAAAAAGCTTTGCTTGCGAGTGTCTTAGGGGCAGAATGAAAGAAGTTATTCAATTTTGGATTTTAGATTTTAGATTTTGGATTGAAAGAAAAATCTAAAATTGGCAGAGTTAAGAGTCAGAATGGCAAGTGTGTGGCTGGCTCTTGACTACTTAATTTGTGAAAAATCCAAAATAAATTGGTAAAAGAAAAGAGAATATTCTTTCTTTTGCTTTTTATATTTTTACTTTTCTCTTGTTATGGGGAGTTTTTTGTAGTACTAATGTTCTAGAGACATTTATAATTACTTCCCGCTTTCTTTATGGAACGTCTAACAGAAGCTCAACAAGAACTTTACGAATGGTTAACAGAATACATCAGATCGCACCAGCATTCGCCTTCAATTCGGCAAATGATGCAAGCGATGAACTTGAAGTCACCAGCACCAATCCAAAGTCGCTTGGAACATTTACGCACCAAAGGATATATAGAATGGACTGAAGGTCAAGCGCGAACGATTCGGATTTTGCATGCTGTGAAGCAAGGTGTACCAATTTTGGGAACGATCGCTGCTGGTGGTTTAATAGAACCATTTACTGATGCTGTAGATCATTTAGACTTTTCTAATTTCTCATTACCTGCCCAAACTTATGCTTTGCGGGTAGCTGGCGATAGCATGATTGAAGATTTAATTGCTGATGGCGATGTAGTATTCCTGCATCCAGTAGCAGAACCAAATCATTTGAAAAATGGCACTATTGTCGCCGCTAGAGTTGATGGATTCGGTACCACATTAAAACGTTTTTATCGCCAAGGCGATCGCGTTACCCTCAAACCAGCAAATCCTAAGTACAATCCTATTGAAGTAGCCGCCATCAATGTGCAGGTGCAAGGTTCTCTCATCGGTGTTTGGCGCGGTTACAACTGAGTAATAAGAAAGTGATGAGTTATGAGTGATGAGTTCTAAATTACTAACTCCCAACTCCTAACTCCTAACTCCCAACTCCTAACTCCTAACTCCCACTATGTACCTGACGCCAAATCCAGTTCATAAACTGCCCGCTTTCCGCAAAAGTGACCACGGGGATAATCTCCGTGGCGCATTTCGGTTGAAATTACCAATTGCAAGGGAAAGTAAGGGCAGTTATTACACTCCGCAACCATTACCAGGATGCCCAAGAATGCCTCCATCTCTGCAATTGCGGCAATATCAGCGACAAGCGATCGCTAGCTGGTTTACTAATAATGGCAGAGGAACGCTGAAAATGGCTACTGGTAGTGGTAAAACCATTACCGCATTAGCGATCGCTTGTGAATTATATCAGCAGATTAATTTACAAGTGTTGTTGGTGGTGTGTCCTTACCGCCATCTCGTCACCCAATGGGCGCGAGAATGTGAAAAATTTAATTTGCAACCCATTTTAGCTTTCGAGAATTTACGCACTTGGCAAAGTCAACTTTCGACGCAAATTTATAATCTGCGTTCTGGTTCTCAACGTTTTGTCACGGTGATTACTACAAACTCGACTTTAATTGGAGATGGGTTTCAGTCTCAACTTAAATATTTTCCTGCCAAAACTTTAATTATTGGGGATGAAGCGCATAATTTAGGCGCACCTAAGTTAGAAGAAAGTTTACCGCGTAGTGTTGGGTTGAGACTGGCTTTATCTGCCACACCGGAGAGGTATTTTGATGATTTTGGTACGCAATCTCTATTTGATTATTTTGGCCCAGTTCTCCAGCCAGAGTTTACTTTGAGAGATGCGATCGCTCAAGGTGCTTTGGTACATTATCTGTATTATCCTGTGTTAGTGGAGTTAACTGAAGCAGAAAGCATTGCCTATTTAAAGTTAACTAAAAGAATTGGGCGATGTCTACTATATCGAGATCGAGATAATGGCGGAAACTTTGAAGACAATGAAGATTTAAAGCCGTTGTTGATGCAAAGAGCAAGATTAATTGGTGCGGCGGAAAATAAATTAACTGCTTTGCATGAATTAATGGCAACTCGCCGCGAAACTACTCACACACTTTTTTATTGTAGTGATGGTTCTCAAGAAGCGGGACAACGTTCATCCCTACGCCAACTTAAAGCTGTTGCTAAAATTCTGGGAGTGGATTTAGGGTATAAGGTAAGCACCTATACAGCCCAAACATCTTTACAAGAAAGAGAAATATTACGTCGTCAATTTGAAAGCGGTGAATTACAAGGTTTAGTGGCAATTCGTTGTTTAGATGAAGGTGTCGATATTCCGGCAATTCAAACTGCGGTGATTTTATCAAGTTCTGGTAATCCCCGCCAATTCATTCAACGACGGGGGCGAGTTTTGCGTCCTCATCCAGCTAAGGAACGCGCCACTATATTTGACATGATTGTTTTGCCACCAGATTTAGATAGAGAAACTATAGAAGTTGAACGCAATCTGTTGAAAAAGGAATTGCGTCGCTTTGTGGAGTTTGCTGATTTGGCTGATAATGCGGGCGTTGCCAGAATGAAATTACTAGATTTACAAAAGCGATATGGTTTATTAGATATTTGATGAATCAGAGAATAGTTGTATTTTTTTTGTAAAATTTTTCGAGTTTTGAAAAAAGAAGCATTAAGTATGAAATAATAAAATTATGAGTTTGATCATAATGGAATATAAGCTGCGTTAAAAATTTCACTTACATCCCATTATGATCAAGATGCTTTATTAATAATAACAGAAAGCCATTAAATAATAAAGCATTTTTCAAAGAAAACTATAAATTTGAAAAAATGGTTTTTGCAAAATTAAAGATAACGCTAACAGTAGCTTTACAGAGGTAGATATGGCACTAGAGAAAGTTAAACTATAGAAAAAGTATATTTAAAAATCCAATATGTCACAAGAGGCGAATATCGATGATGTGCAGGAGCCAATAAGCAGCGCTCCACCGGAAGTTCGGCAAATTATTGAGCGGGTATGGAAGCTGGAAAAAGGCAGGCTAGATAAAAAAATTAACAGTCATATAAATGATCATATTTTGGACATTATTAAGGAAGAGGTGCGATGAAGCTAACTTCAATCAAGCTCTGCAACTTTCGCTCCTTTTATGGTAAGACACCAGAGATGATTCTGGCTGGTGGAGATGTTCACAACACAACAATTATTCATGGCAATAATGGCTCTGGAAAAACCAGCTTGCTGAATGCCTTTACATGGGTATTGTATGATAAATTTAGTGCAGCATTTGCATCGATAGAGCAGTTAGTTAATAAGCGTGCGATCGCAGAAACTCAAAAAGGTCAAGCTATAGAATGTTGGGTAGAAATTGGCTGGGAACATGAAGGTAAACGTTATCGAGTTAAACGCACCTGTCGGGGTTATAAAAACGAAAGTGATTTTGACGCTGGCAAAACTCAATTAACCATGTGGGTTGGTGGAGACGATGGCAAATGGAATTTACCAACTCAGCCAGCAGACGAAATCATTAATCAAATTTTACCCGCTACTTTACATCAATATTTTTTCTTTGACGGCGAACGAATTGAAGAAATAGTTCGTTCTGATAAAAAAGCTGAAATTGCCGAAGCTACAAAAATTTTCTTGGGTGTGGAAGTAATCAATCGTTCTATCAGACATTTGGGAGATGCTAAAAAAGCTTTAGAAAATGATTTAAAAGCTATTGGTGATTCCCAAATTAAAGAACTCTTACGACAGCAAGAAAAGATAGAGCGGGAACGGGAACGCATCACCAAACGGCAAACAGAAATTAAAGAAGAGTTAGAATATCAAAAAACTTTTAAAAAAGAGACAAGTAATCGTTTACGAGAACTTAGTGCTGCTAAGGAATTGCAAGAAAGATGGCAGCATTTAGAATCGCAGAAAGCGGCAAATCAAGAAGAATATAAAAAAAACAAGGAAGCGCTGAAAAAAGTTATTTCCGCGCGGGGTTATACCGTTTTACTGTCAGAAACTACATCCCAGTTTCGCGGAATTATCAATGATTTGAAGCAGCGAGGCGAGTTAACATCAGGAATTTCGCGGGAATTTGTCAATGATTTACTCAATTCTCAGCGCTGTATTTGTGGTGCAGAATTACACGAGGGTAATCATTCTCATACTCATGTGAGTACCTGGTTAAATAGGGCAGGTTCCTCGGCGGTGGAAGAAACTGCAATTCGCATGATAGCTCAAGTAGATGAAATTGATAAGCAAGCTATAGGATTTTGGGAAGAAGTTGATAGAGAACAAACTAGGATTAATCAATTAAGGCAAAGTATATCTCAAATTGAAGGCGATTTAGATAATATTCAAGAACGGTTGCGAAAAGATGCTAATGAAGAAATTAGCAGTTTGCAAAAACGGTTAGACGAAATTGAAAGTAAAATTGATGAATTGAATCGAGAACAGGGTGCAAATCAGCAGCAAATTGCTCAACTGACAACTGAAATTGAAGGTTTAAATAAACAAATTGCTAAACAAAAGCTGAATGAAGACAAGCAAACTTTAGCACAGCGACGGATTAACGCCGCTCAGGATGCAATCGAACGGTTAACAGAAGTTAAAAATCGTCAAGAACAACAATTTCGCCTGCAACTAGAAAAGCGAGTACAAGAGATATTCATGGAGATTTCTGTGACTCCGTACATTCCTAAAATTAGTGATAAATATGAACTGACATTAGTAGAAAATACTACAGGGATAGAAGCGCTAGTTGCAGCATCTACGGGGGAAAATCAAATTCTCAGTTTATCCTTTATTGCCAGCATTATTGACAAAGTGCGCGAATGGAGTGAGAAGCGGAAAATGATGATGATTCCCGATAGTAGCACTTTCCCAATTGTCATGGATTCGCCGTTTGGTAGTTTGGATGAAAGTTCGCGGCGACACATTGCTAAGACAATTCCCCAATTAGCGAATCAGTTGATAGTTTTAGTAACTAAGACTCAGTGGCGGGGTGAAGTAGAAGCAGAAATGACAGACAGAATCGGTAGAGAATATGTGCTTACGTATTATTCATCTAAGCCGGATTGCGAACAAGATTATATTGAATTGGGTGGGGAAAGGTATCCTTTGGTGAAACAAAGTCCGAACGAGTTTGAGTATACGGAAATTATGGAAGTTGAACGGGATGGGTAATTAAGCGTGTCAACAAAAAGCCAGGGCGAATGGAATTCGCAGCTACACAAACATGAGCTACACCTCCGTGGGCTAAGAGAAAATTAAGGTTTTGAACCCGCGCAGGCGGGTTTTGTCTCTGTAGACGCGGTTTATAACCGCCTTTATTAAGTTCTATACAAATTACAAATTACGAATTACGAATTACCAATTATTTTAATGCACCTCCGAAAATATACAGTTGTCGTCTTCCTCTTAACTCTATCAACCCCCAACCCCCTAGCCTTTTCTGACACCCAAAACTATTGGGCAAAAAATTGTGTCCAGCAACTAGGAGAGCGTAAACTTATTACAGGCTACCCTGATAGTAGTTTTCGCCCAGAAGCAATAGTGACACGCGCTGAAGCCGCAGTGTTGATGCTAAATGCTTTTCCTGATTCACCGGTAAAACGCGCTGCTACGACATTTAAAGATGTACCTAGTAATTATTGGGTAAATAAAGCAATTTCTACCGCTTACCAAAAAGGATTTTTTTCTGGTTATCCCGGTGGGATTTTCCAGCCTAACCAGCCAATTCCTCGCGCCCAAATCATTGGTGTCGTAGCTGGTGGGAAAAATTACAGCCCTGTATCCAACCCGACGCAGATATTACAACAATATTTTAACGACGCGGGACAAATTCCTAACTATGCCCAAAATGCGATATCTTCGATGGGCTTCGCCTACGCATCTGGGACTATTAATAGTATTGTCGTCAATTATCCCAATGTCAAACAGCTAAAACCATTGCAAAACGCTACTAGAGGCGAAGTTGCAGTTTTGATATGTCGGGCATTAAATATCTACACGGTTCCTCCACAATACATTGCTGGAATCGAAGTACATCCGCAAGAAGTACGCCCCTTACCAGGAAAACTCGATATTATTCCCACCTTTAACAGCAATAGTCCCGAACTGGTAACAACTGAAGGAATTTTACTATCAACTTTCCCCCCAGATGGGAAACAAGTACAGGAAGCACATTTAAATTATCTCTTTCAAGGCAGATTTGATATATTTGCTCATCATATCGTCAGGGCGGAAACACCAGCCCAAAGCCGCACTGTTTACCAAGGGATAATTGTACATAATCCAGGGAATGAACCTGTCACACTGCAAGTATTACAAGCAGCTAGTTACCTCACCAGAGAAGCGCCATTTATCGCTTTACCTGATATGGTGGAAAATCCCCAAGGTACAGTTTACTCTAGACCAGGCGATCGCACAATGAATGATGTGTTGCGGGGAGTTAGGCAAGGAATTTTCCCTGAAAAGCTGGTGATAAAACCAAAAGAAACTCAAATCTTAGCGAATTTACTCATTCCCGTACAGGCTCCTGCTTCTAACGGTCGCACTACGATGATGCGCTTGGCAAGTAGTAGCCCAGTTTATCTGGCAAATTTAGTCAAAAATAGTAATGTTTCACCCACTTTAGCCGAGTGGCAAAAGCTTCTGAATACAGGCAGTTTAGCAGGAAAGCGTGACCCCATTCCGACACCTCTCGACCCTCCCAGAGAACCAACAGTATTTAGTCGCGTCGCTGGTGTCTCCCAAGGAACGCAATGGCAAACACGGCTTACGGATAATCCCAACGTGTCTGAGTTAACGATACCCGAACCAGGAAAGGCGTTTTCTTATCCTTTGGGAACTGTACATTTAATTACTCTCAGCACTGGACAAATTCAAAGTGCAGCCATGTTAAAACGCTATCCTGATACGGCGTACTTTGCTCACAGTAACTATGGTGTTGAATACAATCTGACTTTACCCCTCAGAAATATTACTAATCAAACTCAGACGGTGAATGTATCAATCCAGACTCCTGTGAAGGATGAAGGGGGAACAGATAGATTGCTGTTTTTAAAGCCAGATGTAGAACAGATATTCTTTCGGGGAACGGTGCGGGTGCGTTACATCGATGATAATGGTGTGGAAAAGACGCGCTATGTGCATTTGGTACAGCGTCGGGGACAAATGGGTGAACCGTTGGTGACGCTGAAGATGTTGGGGGGTGGGAAGCGAGAAGTACAAGTGGAATTTTTGTATCCTCCAGATTCTAGGCCGCCGCAGGTTTTGACGGTGAGAACGGAGGGGTAAATGTCTCACGCAAAGGCGCAAAGACGCAAAGGTTTTTTAGTTACAGTTGAGAAAAAGAGAGGAATATTTGGAATGGGAAGAACGCCAAGAAATTAAATACCAATATGCTGAACCCACAGTGCCAGCATGGACTATGTTAGTGGATAATTTGTTTGTTTAAGCGATCACATCTATACTAGTATAAAATAATGCGGTAATAAGTGCGTAGGCGTAGCCCGCCGTAGGCATCGTTTTCGGTTAATATAGCAACAATGTATATATTAGAACAATGGCTGCAAACAGAATCAGGGTTGCTAAAGATAAGGCTGAGTTGGTGAAATCTCTAGTAGCATCAAAAGACACAACTGGGCCTTTTCAAACTTATGTAGAAGTTATGGTGTTTGCAGCAGCATTAGGCGTTAAAAATAAAAAGCGCATTCCTTTAGACATAATTTCTAAAGATTTATCCCCACTGCGACAAGATTATTTTACTAGCAGCTTCACTCTATTAATTAATTTGTTGGCTATCACCGAAACAGAAAACATTAAGGTTATAGGTGATGATAATGTAGCTGACGAGCAACGCATTCACATTTTTGAAGAGTATGCTAATGCTGGTTTAGAGATTATACAAAATGAACTGCGTGGAGCAGTAGACTATTCAGAGCGACTTTTATTGATTCTTAGTTATGAAAGAACGAATGCAGAGCAGCAAGATGAGGAATTTGATCTAAGCAAATTCCTATCTTGATTTTTAAGCAATGGTTAAAAGCAATAACTTTACATCCACCCCAGTGTAATTTTTACTGTTTTGACTGCATCTGTTACTGCACTAACAGTAGCAGATATTCTATATGGCTTGTCTGGATTTTTAGGTTGGGCATCTATTCTAATTACATTATCCTTCCAAAGTTGGTTTTCTCTTGACCAATCTAACTGTGCTAGTTGTGAAATTTTGTCTTCATTAAAATAATTGTTTTCTGGATCATATATATAGTGCAATAAACGCCCTAAAACTTCCAGCCCTACACTTATACCTAGAATACAATCTTCTTTAAATGTGCCTACTTGATCTGGTGTTAGTTCTTCAACAGTCGTATCAGCAATATACTCAGTGTTACTACATTCTGAGAAAAATCTATTAAGACAAATAACCAAAGCATCAGATGCTTGATAAACATCATAATCTCGAAGCTGATTACTTGGATCGTTCGTAAAAACACAACTTACAAACCTAGCTATAAAATTAGTTGTGTAAATCAGCTTTTGTTTGGTTGCAGGACTTGATTTAATCTTCTCCGTTTTACCCTGAAACATTGGCACTCGTTTTATTAATTCTTTAGTGATACCAACTCGACCAGAGAACTCACCAAATGATAATAACAATGATTTATCTAGTTGTTTTGTTTGAGCCATGTCTCTGAAATCTGCCTGACACTGTTGAAAATCACCCTCTAAAACTAGAGTAATTGCAAAATCATCATCACTAATTAAGTGGCTTTCAGTACTTTCTATTAATTCATGAATTGCACGTTTACGATGTTGTCCATCAGTTATATCCAACTTGACTCCACGACGAATAACAACTAGACAAATACCCCTAGCCAGTTCAAGAATTGTTATGTCTTTTGGAGCTACATTAGCAGTCAGAGTTCCTATAATCCAAGGTTTTGCTTTTCGAGAACGGTCAACAATATATTTTTTAATTTCATCAGCATGACCTTTAACCTCTGGACGATTTTTACCAGAATCAGGATCATTCCCAGTGGATGGTTTCGCTTGGAGAAGACCAGAAAAGTCACTCGCAGGTACATTAATTTGCAGCATTGTCCGCTTTCCCTGCTGAAAAATCAGCCCCGGATAGCAGCGATCACGATGATATTGTGAGAAAAATGGCTCAATAAAGGAGCTAAACTGAGCTTTCATCTGAGGAGAAATACTATTATTATCATCTTCAATTAGTTGAGTCATATAAATACCTAATATAAATTAGTAGATGTTAGCAAACATGATATACAACCCTTATGGACTGTAGCATCGGTAAAAACCACACTGAAAAATCTATACTTAACTTTGCTAATTCAGGATATGTGGAAGTCCTACAGCTTTTGGATCAACAAACTTGCCATCAAAACCTATAGTTTTATCTTCCACAGTCCTAGCATCCGCCAAAGCCTTACGAAGTTCAGCACGTTCCATCTGTTCCTGAATTCCACCCAGGATATATAGCAATAATTTCGCCGCTAAATCTCGTCCAGCAACCTGCACCCGCTTTTTATTTGGGTCATACAAAACCCCATACCAGAGAGATTGAGGATATTCCATACCACTAAAACCACCTTGCTGGTCAAACTTCCGCAGTTTCTTAAAAATATCTGCCAGGGAGAAACCTTTTTTAAAAACCAAAATTCCGATAGCTTGCGCTAATGCAACTTGAGCAACTGGACGGAAAAGCATATTTCCTTCACCTCCATCCTTCTCAAAGCTGAAGCGCCGTAAAGCTGGTGTACCCTCGTGTTCTAAAATTTTATAACTGGAAAGACTAGCCAAAGAATCAAATAACTTTCTAAATTCCTCAATTCCCTGCTCAAGTTCTTCATCCTCTGGACGCATTGGAATTAGACCTTTCTCCAAGGGTTTCCAATGAGGGAACTTTTGAGCCAAATATCGCTCAGACATATCTTGCAGAGCTTGCAAAGTCGTCAAAACTGTAGAATTGGAAGCCACTGTTGCACTATTCCAATTAACACGAGGATTCCGCTCTTGTCGTTGTTCTAATAGTGGATGTGTAACTGCAATTTTTCTCGCAACGATCGCAAAACCATCATCTTCATTTAACTGTGTTAACTGCCCTTTAGTCAAGGGTGCAGCCATCAGGTTGACATGAACAAAAATCGATCTCACTCTCCGCCTTGCCTGGGTGCGAGTTTCCCCAGCCGCTACCGCACAGATGAACTCAATACCAATTTTTTCCTTGGGTAAATTTTGCAAGTAAGCAAGGTCTACTTGATACTTTTCTATCAAATCATTGACTGTAATAAAACTGTCATCAGCACCTTTATCTTTTTTATAGCGCTGGAGTTTACGAGTTTTAATTAACTCCATCAACCCCTGTACACCCATTAATCGGTGTTGACCATCTAACGCATAAATAGTTACATCATCTTCAGAAATATTTAGCAGACCTACTTTAGCGTCTTTATCTAGGGGGATGAAATCAGTAGTAGATTTTGTGGCGCATCCTTCACTATCCCACTCAGCAGCTTTGGGATTATCCACCCACGGTTGATTAATTACTACTAACACTGGCGGAAATTTATGATTTTGTCGAGCCGCTAAATATTGCACTAGAGGTGCTTGACGTGACCAATCAAGAGGACGCTGCTGAATTTCATCAATACTATCCGCGTCAATCTCGACATTATCAGTTTCAGGATTATACTTTTTTTGAAACAGAGGTAAGCCAGAGGCGAAGTGAACCCGACCTGCAAACCATTCCAAGGTAACAGAACTAACATAAGCCTCCGTACCACCCATCTCGGTTTTCTGAACAAGAATCTGATCTTTTCTCCCTACAAACTTCTCTAGGAGTAAAGCTAGTACCTGTTTTTCCTTGTTTTCTCGTTCCAGGTACTCTCTAGCAATGTCAGCCGTTGGGTCAGATGCACTATCTTTCATGTTAAATTTTAAAAACAGAATAGGATTATGTCGTTTAATTATCCAAAAATTTGGATATTAGTAGTAAAGTTTTTAAAAACTTTTTTTCAACCCAGGTCGGCGGGTTTTGTCTATGTAGACGTGAATTCTATTTGCCCAGATATTACGCCAGTGTTTCCAGAGAGAAGGAGAAATGACTACAGCACAACAACCAGAAAAAATAGTTCAGCAAACACGTACTGTAGCAGAGTTAGTGGACTATATCCAAGTTCTCAACACTGAAATTCAAGAATTGTATTGTTTAGATGAGATACCTTGGGTTTTAGGCGTGTCTTGGGGAAAAGATTCTAGTACAGTATTGCAGCTTGTATGGAATGCGATCGCTGCTCTTTCTCCAGAAAAAAGAACTAAAACTATATATGTAATTACAACCGATACTCAGGTGGAAAATCCTGTAGTGTCTGCTTGGGTTCACAAATCCATGCAGAATCTCAAGGTAGCTGCTAAGAAACAGGGGATGCCAATTGATCCACATCTACTACAACCAGTAATTGAAGATACATTTTGGGTAAATCTTATTGGTAAAGGATATCCAGCACCTCGTAACCAGTTTCGCTGGTGTACACCACGCTTAAAAATTAATCCTGCTAATCAATTCATCCGTGAAATAGTTAGAGCTAACGGTGAAACAATTCTTGTATTGGGTACTCGCAAAGCAGAAAGCGCCAAACGTGCTGCCACAATGAAAAAGCATCAAGTCGATCGAGTACGCGATCGCCTAAGTCCTAATGCCAGCCTACCCAACTCCCTAATCTATACCCCTATAGAAGATTGGAGTAATAACGATGTCTGGATATACCTTAATCAATGTGATAATCCTTGGGGACAAAGCAATAAAGAATTATTTGCTATGTATCGAGGTGCTACAGCCGATAATGAATGTCCTCTAGTTGTTGATACTTCTACTCCTAGTTGTGGTGATTCCCGATTTGGCTGCTGGGTTTGCACACTAGTGAATAAGGATAAATCAATGGAAGCGATGATCCAAAATGATGAAGAAAAAGAATGGATGCAGCCTCTATTAGATATTCGTAATGAACTAGATATTCAAGATGACCGAGACAAGAGAGACTTTAGAAGAATTTGGGGAGAAGTTCAGCTTTTTGAGCGAAATAAAAACGGGGAAATCTCCATTGAACCAATACCTGGCCCCTATACCAAATATTGGCGGGAACATTGGCTGAGACGATTATTAGAAGCGCAAACAAAAACCCGTCGGACAGCGCCAGAAAATATGCGCGATATCACCCTAATTACTTTAGAAGAAATGAGCGAAATCCGCCGCATTTGGCTAGAAGAAAAACACGAATTTGATGATAGCTTACCCCGGATTTATCAAGAAGTGACAGGTGAAGAATTTCAAGACCCCCGTCCTGGTGCTGACTATAGCCTACTAGGCCGTGATGAATGGATAGTATTAGAAGAAATCTGTGAAGGTGACGCGATGCACTTGGAACTCATGGCGAAATTGTTAGACACAGAACGCCAGTATCGCAAAAAGACTCGTCGCGTGGGAATATACGAAACTTTAGAAAAATGTTTTAATACGAGTTCTCGTTCTCCAGAAGATGCGATTAAAAATGCTCGTTTGAAACGCGAATTAAGCGAAGCAGTTAGTCAAGGTGACGTTGCAAAAGTCAAGCAGATGACTTTAGGCGATGTTGCAGCAATCAATGAAGTAGATGAAGCTGAAAGCGATGAGCAGGTAGCTTGGGCAAGTATGAAATTTAAAAAGGAAAACTCAGAATAATAGAAGAAGTGAGTCAACCAAACTACTTAAAGAACGCTTGACAAAGTTGGGTTATCTTAAAATAAGCGAGGTTCTATGATTCAAGCCACACACAAATTAGTAACTTTTGAAGATTTTGCAGCTTGGCGGCCTGAGGGTGGAAGATACGAATTACATGATGGTGTGATTGTTGAAATGGCACAACCAGTGGGAGATCATGAGGATGTTGTTGGTTTTTTGGCACTAGAAATATCGGTTGATATCAAGCGTTTAAATTTACCTTATTACATTCCAAAAACTGTATTAGTCAAGCCCTTTGAAGGTGAATCAGCTTATTCACCAGATATCTTAATAATCAATCGACCAAATTTAGTGAATGAGCCTTTATGGAAAAGGGAATCAACTGTATCTCAAGCTGCATCTATTCCCTTAGTTATTGAAGTTGTTAGTACTAATTGGCGGGATGATTACTACAAAAAATTAGCTGATTATGAAGCTATAGGTATTCCCGAATATTGGATTATAGATTATGCGGCTTATGGTGCTAGGAAGTTTATTGGCAATCCTAAACTGCCTACTATATCTATTTATCAATTAATTGATGGTGAGTACCAAGTTACTCAATTTAAAGGCGATACCCATATTGTCTCGCCTACTTTCCCAGAATTTAATTTAACCGCCGAACAGATTTTTCAAGCTGGAGGTGTGCAAATCTAGCCACGCTTACCAACACCGAGACAGATGCGATCGCATTTCTTAACAGTTAGTGATGGTATTATCTATATTTCATAGACAATATTTTTTCTCAATGCGTCAGACAAAACCATCTAATTAATTTTATCTGATCCCTTTCATCACAAACTTTCTGCTTCTGCGATCGCTGTCGAACTCATGTTAATCTTAAAAATCAATGATATTTCTTGAACTCGTTCTACAAAACTTTGGCCCCTACAGTGGAAAACAGGTAATCAACCTTAACCCAAAAATTGATGAGGAAACCTCACGCCCAATTATCTTATTAGGTGGGATGAATGGCGGCGGAAAAACTACCCTTATGGATGCCATTCGTCTCGCCCTTTATGGCGCTCGCGCCCAATGTTCTACCCGTGGTAATTTAAGTTATAGTGATTTTCTCAATCAATGTGTTAACAATAAAATTGATCCAGTTGCAGACACCCGGATTGAGTTGCTTTTTGAACATATTGAAAACGATAAACCAATAAAATACCGTGTTGTCCGTAGTTGGGTAAAAAATCCTAAAGATGGCAAAGATACATTAGGTATTTTAGGCGACAGTGATACCTGGCCTGATGCTTTAGTTAATATCTGGGATGAATATATTGAAAATCTTTTGCCTTTAGGAATTTCTAACTTATTTCTCTTTGATGGTGAACAAGTTAAAGAACTTGCAGAACAGGAAACACCACCACCAGTTGTAGTAGATGCAATTCGTGGACTTTTAGGGTTAGAGTTAGCAGATCGTTTAGCAGTTGATTTAGATATTTTAGTTAACCGTAAACTTAAAGAAGTTGGTAATAGTAAGGACTTAGCAAATATAGAGGAAATTGAAGCTAGGTTAACCCAACAGCAAGAAGATTATCAAACAACAGGAGACAAAGTAGAAATTCTCAAAAATCAGGTAGAAGAGTTAGAACAAAAGCAGCAAGAAGCCTTTGATAAATTTATTTCTGAAGGTGGGAAGATTGCAGCTGAACGCAATCAACTAGAATTACAACAGCATACAAAAATTGCGGAAATTGAACAAGTGCGTCAGTCAATGTCTGAATTGGCGGCTGATGTTTTACCTCTGGCATTAATTCCTAATTTGCTTAATCAGACGCAGACACAGGGGGAAAAGGAATTTCGCCATCAACAAGTACAAATTTCTAAAGATTTGTTAATTGAACGAGATCAGCGTTTACTCACTTGGCTAAATCAAGTAGAAATTTCTCCGATAGAAATTGAGAAAATTCAATCATTTTTAATCCAAGATGTAGATAGTTTATATGCAAAGACTATCCAGATAGAAGCACTTTGGCTATTAGCTGATGATGAAACTTTAAGTCAGCTAGATAATCTCATCTATCACTTACAAAATTCTCAACTTTCTGCCAAAGAGAAATTAGCTATTCTCAAAAATAAAGAAGAAGAAATTCATACTCTAGAAAGACAGGTGCAAACAGCAGCAGCACCAGAAGATTATACAAAGCTGCGTCAAGCACTAGAAGCAGCACAAAATCAAGTTGTTGAAGCTAAAGCAAATTACGAAACAATCCGCCGCCGTTTAGCTGAGTTAGAAACTATTATTGCCAAATCAAAAAAGGAATTAAGTGATTATACTGTAGAAAATATTAAACATAAAAATAGTGAACATATTATTAACTCTGCGGCTAAAGTTCAAAACACACTCAAGATTTTTCGTGAAAAATTAACTCTGCGAAAACTCAATAAATTAGAAGAAGAAGTTAAAAATTGCTTCCTTTATCTTCTCCATAAATCAGACTTAGTGCATCGCATCACTATTGATACTAAGACTTTCAGCCTTTTGCTTTACGATTTAAATGGTAAACCTGTGCCTAAACATCGCCTCTCGGCTGGCGAAAAACAATTACTTGCGATCGCCTTCCTCTGGGGTTTAGCCAAAGTCTCTGGACACCGCCTACCAGTAGCCATCGACACGCCACTCGGTAGACTAGACTCCTCTCACCGCAGTAACTTAGTTGAGCGTTATTTCCCATCCGCCAGTCATCAAGTAATTTTGCTTTCTACGGATACGGAGATTGGAAAGAAAGAAGTAGAAACACTGCGAGAAAACGAAGCGATCGCTCGTGAATACCTCCTAAAATACGATTCCTCCACCCGCCAAACGACAGTGCTAGAAAATCAATATTTTTGGTAGTAGATATTGTCTAAAAAAGATATTTACAATATATATAACAACCTTTGTAAAGTAGATAAGCAATGATGAACTCACCACATTTACTAAAAATAGAGCGTGATCTACGTGCTTTGTCATTAGAAGAACTAGAATGGCTCTTAGAACTTATGACAAAACAAGTGCAAGAAAAAAAGCAAATATCAAATAACTTTACTGATGTTAAATATATGAAGGGACAACTAGCTGCAATGGCTAGTGATTTAGATATACAGGCAGAAATTTCCTCGATCAATCATGAATTTGGTGTAACAGAAATGGATAGTTTAGAAAAGTTGTGAGTATTGAGAGAGGGGAAATTTATTTTATCAATCTTAATCCAGTGCAAGGACGAGAACAGGCAGGTACACGACCAGTTTTAGTATTATCTATAAACACTATCAATGAATTACCTTTGGTTGTGACTGTAGTTGTAGGTACGAAAGGAACAAATATTAAGCGTGATTATCCAACTAATATACGAGTTTCTGCAAGTGACAGTGGATTGCTTATAGAAACAGTGTTTTTATGTTTTCAAATTCGTTCTTTAGATCCAAATCGTTTTCCTGCTGACGCAGTTGGCATAATTTCTGACTCCAAGATGCTTGAAGTTGAAACTGCTGTTCGCTACTGTTTGGGTTTATAAGCAAAAACTACTTCAATTTTTAGAAAGATTATGGAATCCCCAATCGAAAGAATTAAACTCTCCCAAACAGCCAAAGAACAACTTACCAAACTTAAGCGCAACACCAAAATCGACCAATGGAATATCTTATGCCGTTGGGCATTTTGTCGCTCCCTAGCAGAATCAACCGCACCTTCCCCCGTCCCAATTCCTCAGGATAGCAATGTCGAAATGACTTGGCGTGTCTTTGGTGGCGAAATGTCCGATATTCTCCTCCTCGCCCTTAAGCAACGCTGTCACAATGACGGTTATCCCACCGACAAAGAAACCCTCGCCACCCAATTCCGCTTACATTTGCATCGCGGTATTGGCTACTTAGCAGGTGATCCAAATATCAAGAAAATTGAAGATTTAATTGAACTGGCCATTAAACCTTGAAAGAATATTAGGTGCTGGGTGTCTTAATTACGAATTAGTATTATGCCTGAAGCGTTAGAAATCGAGCGTCACAGAGCTGCGATCGCTCGCACTGATTTATCTCGCCCTGTACGATTGGCAATAGAATGGGCAATCCTAAATCAAGACACCACTTTTTTTGACTACGGTTGCGGCTACGGTGGTGATGTGCAACGAGTAAGTAACTTAGGCTACACCAGTGCAGGCTGGGACCCTTACTACTATCCCGATGTACTACATACTGCCGCCGATGTAGTGAACTTGGGTTACATCCTCAACGTCATTGAAGATCCAGAAGAACGCCGTCAAAGCCTTATCCAAGCTTGGGAACTCACCCACAAAGTTTTAATTGTCGCTGCTCAAATACTGATTAACGCTCCCAGCAAAACCCAACTTGCTTACAACGATGGCATTGTGACGCGCCGCAACACTTTTCAAAAATATTACGAACAAGAAGAACTCAAAACTTATATTGATCAGGTGCTAAATGTAGATGCAGTCCCGGTGGCGTTAGGAGTCTACTTTGTTTTTCGAGATGACGCCCAAAAAGAAAGTTTCAAAGCTATCCGCTTCTTTTCCACCACTTCTACACCACGAGTCCGCATCCCCAGTAAGCGGTTTGAAGACTATCAAGAACAACTGCAACCACTCATGGCTTTTTTTACCAAGCGCGGTAGACTACCTGTAAAAGGCGAATTGGAAAATGAACAGGAATTACTGAGCGAATTTGGGAACTTTCGCCGCGCCTTTGGTGTAGTTTTGCAAGCTACCGATGAGGCTGAATGGGATGCGATCGCTTACCGTCGTTCTCTAGATATCCAAGTTTATCTCGCCTTGACCCATTTTGATCAACGCCCTGCATGGCACAAGCTAGCAGCCCAAATGCGTCACGACATCAAAGCCTTTTTTAGTAGCTACGAAGAAGCTTGTCAAGTAGCCGATCAAAAGCTTTTCAGCTTAGGCAAACCTGGGGTAATTAAAACTGCTTGCGAAAAAAGCAAAATTGGTAAACATACGCGCGGTGCCCTTTACGTCCATGTTTCGGCACTTGCTGCACTTGATCCCTTGCTGCGAATTTGTGAAGGTTGCGCTAGCCGTACCATTGGGCGTGTAGATGAAGCCACATTAATCAAATATCACACTGATAAACCGCAAATATCCTATCTGTGTTACCCTGACTTCGACAATGATCCCCACCCAGCGTTAAAAGCTAGTATAAATATTGACTTAAAAACCTTAGTCGTCACTCACCGAGACTATGCAAATAGGGAAAATCCGCCAATTTTGCACCGTAAGGAAACATTTATTACCAGCACATACCCACGCTACGAAGAATTTGTTAAACTCACCCAACAAGAAGACCAATTAGGATTGCTCAAGCACAAAAGCGACATCGGAACTCGTGAAGGTTGGGAAAAATGCCTTGCCGTACACGAGGTAGAAATCAGAGGGCATCAGGTTTATCCAATTCAAGAAAGTTAAGGAACTGCGTACTAGTAATCTGTCAAGTTTAATCGGAAAGACCCGATAAATCGCTGTCACGACGAAAGATTGATTATTGTAGAGACGGCGATTTATCGCGTCTCTTGCCTTAACCGAACCCATTAGACTACAAACCCTCAAAGTACAAGGTGAGAAGGAATGTTTAAACGATGAGAGAAGTTCAAGCACTGCGGCACGCTGTTCAAAGTCGTAAGATGGGTGCTTTGTTATTGCTAGGTTTTGCATCTGGGTTGCCGTTGTTCTTAACTAGTAGAACGTTGCAGGTTTGGATGCAAGATGCCAAAGTTGATATCGGGAAAATAACTTTATTTGGTCTGCTGGCTTTGCCCTATTCCCTGAAATTCTTATGGGCACCTTTATTAGATAGATTTATACCACCAATTCTGGGAGGACGGCGGGGTTGGCTAGTATTGACACAACTGGGTTTAACATTAGCGATCGCACTTCTGGCATTACAACAGCCTGCCCAAAATGACCAAGTACTGCAAGTACTCGCAATCAACTGTCTAATCATCACTTTTTTGAGTGCCACCCAGGACATTGCCGGTGATGCCTACCGCACTGACATTTTAAACCCAATAGAATCCAAAACAGGTGCATCAGTTTGGGTTCTAGGGTATCGCCTAGCGCTATTTATTACTAGTTCCTTAGCTTTGGTTTTAGCAGATCACATCCCTTGGAATGGTGTTTACTTACTCATGGCAGCTTTAATGGCAGGGAGTATAATCACAACCTTATGGGCACCACAGGAACTAAAGGTACGCGACAACATCCAAAAAGCTCCGCCCCTATCTTTTAAAGATGTCATTTTTCTGCTATTTATAACTATGTTGGTAGTTGGATTAATCGGAGGTGTATTTGTCGGCTTTATCTCCCTACCTGTATTTTATTGGCTATTAGCAACTTTGATATTAGCCTGGATAGTCACATCTTTATTATTACCGACAGAGTTATTAGGTGAGGTAAGAGAAAATAGTCCGCCCCAAAATTTACAAGAAGCAATTTTTCTGCCATTCAAGGAATTTTTTCATCGATTTGGGCTGACTCAAGCTAGTGTCATCCTAGTTTTTATCGTCCTGTATAAGCTAGGTGATTCCTTGGTGGGAATCACGGCGAATCTATTTCTGCGGGAAATCAGCTTTACCAAAACTGAGATTGGGACAATTCAAGCCGGAATGGGTTTTCTAGCGACAACAGTCGGCGTATTAGCTGGTGGCGTCATTATGACTAGAATCAACCTCAATCGAAGCTTATGGATATTTGGCATACTGCAATTATTCAGTAACTTGGGTTATTATGCGTTAGCGGTTGCTGGCAAAGATTATTCGCTTTTAGTGTTGGCAGTGAACATCGAAAACTTCAGTGCTGGATTAGTCACAGTTGCTACAGTGGCATTTTTAATGAACCTTTGTAACCACCGCTTTACAACTACTCAGTTCGCTTTATTCTCTAGCTTAATGGCTATTAGTAGAGATGTTCTTTCCGCTCCTGCCGGAGATTGGGCTAAGGCCACAGGCTGGCCTTCATTTTTCTTGCTAACCCTAGTAGCAGCCTTACCTGGATTGCTACTTTTACCCTTAGTTGCCCCCTGGAACCCTCAGCCAGTGGCATTATCTAGACCAGGACTTGAGGACGAAGAAGAGGATATATGGGGAATCAAGTAGTAATCGCTGTCGGCACATTCATCCTCTTACTCACCGGTTTATTACTTGGCTATGTTCTCTCGCAGTTAGTTTTGGGATTTCTAGCATTTAACCTACTAACTTTTTTCGGAACACTCAGCCTAATTTTAATTTTTGGTACACTTTATTACGTTTTATTTTGGCAATTACGGAGAGAGCAGTCCCGACCATCAACTATAGATGAAGGGATACCAAGCCAGGTAGACGAAGGTCTATCTGACAGCTATCTCAAAGAAAAGCTAATCGAGAAGTTATCTGGTGATACTGCTGCTGCCGAACTGTTAATTAAACAGGCAAAGGAGACTTCTCCTGGTAAGGCGGAGAATTGGTATTACGAGAAAGTGCTTAAGGACTTGGAGCGCGATCGCCAATAAATTCTGCGGAAGCAGGGGGAGTGGGGAGTAGGGAGAATTTTTCCAATGCCCCATTCCCATACCTAGAAAATCGCTAAAATCAATCAAGAATACTTCACAAATATTCAGCTAAGTTCTCATAAAAGTTCCTAGATATTTACAATCTAAATATGGCTATATTTCGTCAGTACATCGCTCCGCTTCTTGCGGTATTGGTATTTCTCTTTGCCCTAGTGGCAGTCAGCGCCCGTATCTTTTTACCTTCCGATATGGCAGCACCCGCACCAATTCAAGAGGTAGAAGTGAGTTATCAACCTACTGCAACTGATCTACCACCAGCAGCACAGAGTAATTCGTAATTCGTAATTAACGCGGTGTGCAACTTTCTCTCAAACCTAACCCCCAGCCCCTTCCCTACAAGGGAAGGGGAGCAAGACTTAAAGCCTCTCCCCGCTTCGGGGAGAGGTTTGGAGAGGGGTTTTAAGAATAAGTCGCACATCGCGCTAATTAGGATACACAGAATAAATGTTTGATACAAGAGGTTTCGAGTCCGTTACTCTGTGGGAGTCAAACAAGACATCCTTTTCCAGTTTGGTATAACTCAGCTAGCTAAATTAATAAACGTCAGAAGTGTCTGAGCAACTACTACCGGGATATATTATTCGTCGTGGCTCAACTTTGGATCGATCGCTGCTGCTTAAATTCATGCAGCAAACTTACCAGGATCTCTTTCCCAACGAGGATTTTTCTCACCTAGAGCAAACAGTTAAGCAATACTTTTCTAGCGATACACCTTTGTGGTGGGTAGAAGAAGAGAGGGAGCAGGGGAGTAATAAAGAATCTTTATTCTGTACCCCTCTACCCACCATTGCTTGTCTTTGGGTGGGTAATGCAATAGACCAAGTGCATGGTAATCGTCATGCTCACATCTTTATTCTCTACGTTGCGCCAGAACATCGGCGGCGAGGTATTGGTACAGCCTTGATGCGATATGTGGAAAATTGGGCGACTCAAAGAGGCGATCGCCAGATTGGACTGCAAGTTTTTCAATCAAACAAACCCGCATTAAATCTTTACGATCAATTAGGTTATCAAACCCAATCCCTGTGGATGGTAAAATTCCTAAATGCAGAAAAATAAACTAGAGGATAGGGGTAACATACTTTAGCATCTGAGTTATGGCAGTTCTCGTTTAGATAAAACTCAACGAGGAAGAAGGGAAAGTGGATAACAACGTAACTAATACTTATAAAGTTTTAACTTATTGGTGTAGGGGATTATTATGTTGATCCCGAAAAGCGATTGAAATGAAATTATGTATGACGAAGATGATCTAAGCCTACTCGATATTGAGGAGGAGCTAGAAAGCCCCTTAGATAAAATAGAGCCGCTAACTGCCGATTCAGTTGTGGCAAAGCCTGATCCAGAAGTGATGCTAGCCCTGCTAGAAAATCCCCAGCCCCAGCAACGAATGTTAGCGGCGCGTACTTTTTGTGATATGGAATATGCGCCTGCTACCCCCCATCTGATTCGCCTGTTAAGCGATACCTGTCCCTTAGTTCGGGTAAGTGCAGCCTATGGTGTAGGACGCAATCCTAGTTCAGAGGCAGTGAGTCCGTTAATTGCTCAACTAAACAATGATTGGAATGGCTACGTGCGTAAAGGTGTTGTTTGGGCTTTAGGAAACTGTCGCGATCGCCGTTCTTTAGCACCCCTAGCAAACGCCTTAAGAACTGACATTTCCGCAGTGCGTTTGTGGGCTGCTAGCGCCCTAGCACAGATGGCAGAAGTGGGTTATGAAGCAGTTATAGGGGCAATACCACCATTAATTGAAGCCTTAGTTCAAGATCCCGTAGCAGCAGTGAGGAGTAACAGTGCTTGGGCAATTGGTCAACTGTGCCGTGAACTACCTTCTAATGTAGTTTATGCCACTGCGATCGATGCCCTAATTCAAGCCTTTGCTGAAGACCAAGATTTAGGAGTACGGGAAGACGCTAAAGCCTCACTTTTAGGAGTAGGTGATCCCCGTGGCTTGCAGCTGATTGAAACCTTGGAACAAGAAGGGTGGTTTTGATTGGGCAATTCAATTTTGGATTTTGGATTTTGGATTTTAGATTGAAATTTAATCCAAAATCCAAAATCTAAAATCTAAAATTCTTACTCCCCACTCCCTCACTCCGTTTCAGCTACAGACTTGACCAAATTTAGCTCATAGGGACGTTCCGTATCATCTTCTCCCAAGTACTCACCATTTTGAATTTCCAAAATAATTAGCGGAATATGTCCAGGATTTTCTACCTTATGTAATGTTGCTGCGGGAACATAAGTTGATTCGTTTCGATTCAATAATACTTCCTGTTCTCCACAAGTCACCTTTGCTACACCGGAAACTACAACCCAATGTTCATTGCGGTGATAATGGACTTGTGGTTTAATGCCGTGCCTGGGCTTGATTTCAACACGACTAATTCTATAGGTTTCTCCCTCTTCAATCACCTCCACTTCACCCCAGTATCGTGTACCCGAATGTGCAGAAGATACATTGATATTTGACTGAGTATTATTTTCATTCTGAGTCATAACTAATTTTTCAACCCAATGATTATTAATATTTCTAAAAATTTACTGTAAATAGAATGAATCTGGATAACGGAGATGCACTCACAAAATCTCTATGGATAACAACTGCTTTAACTTTACCCCAGGTAACAAATTCTATCCCTAAATTTTTAAATTTTGAGCAGAGCAGGAGACGTTTATCTTAGTTCCAAACAAGTCTAAGTAGAGGCTTGGGTGATTTTGAACTGTTTACTCCCCTGTATACTGAATCCGATAAATCCGATTATTGGCTTCTTCTGTTACTAAAAGACTACCATCTGGTAACACAAGTAAACCTACAGGTCTTCCCCAAGTGGTTGGTACAGTTGGATTTAGTAAAAATCCTGTGAGAAAGTCTTCGTAGTATCCAAGCGATCGCCCTTTACCATCGAAGGGAACAAATACAATTTTATAACCAGTGGCGCGATCGCGATTCCAAGAACCACGAAAAGCAGCAAAAGCACCGTTACGGTATTTTTCTGGAAACGTTTTCCCATCATAAAACTGCAAACCCAATGCTGCTGAATGCGCCTGAAACAGCACATCTGGCCTTTGGGTACGGGCTACTAAGTCGGGGCGTTTACTTTTCCCATCCGTCGTTTGGCGCGGGTCAAGGTTGCTCGGTGTCAGATAAGCATAAGGCCACCCGTAGAATTTCCCCTGTTGAACACGTGTGAGATAGTCTGGAACCAAGTCATCACCGATTCCATCCCGTTCGTTGACAGTAGCGTAAAGTTCCTTAGTTACAGGATGAAAATCTAAACCAACAGGGTTACGCAAGCCAGAAGCAAAAGTCTGCTGCTTGGAACCATCCAAATCCATCACCTGTACCGAAGCCCGT
This sequence comes from Nostoc sp. WHI, assembly GCF_015714725.1. GTDB lineage: Bacteria > Cyanobacteriota > Cyanobacteriia > Cyanobacteriales > Nostocaceae > Nostoc. The sequence goes on along the minus strand of NZ_WBKM01000076.1, from coordinate 1,871 downwards.
GGTAGGGGTTCCTCGTCAACGTTGCTTCCTGAACCAACTGAAACATATAATTTATTGCCATCGGGCGAGACAACAACATTCCGCGTCCAATGGTTGTTATAACCTTGAGCGGGCAATTCGGCGATTTTTTTCCCCTTATCTGTAATCTGATTTTGACCTTTAGTATAAGGAAAACGCATCACAGCATCTGTGTTCCCCAGAAAAAAAGAATTACCTGCAAAAGCCATACCAAAGGGTCTATTGAGTCCGTTGCCCCTACTAGCAAAGGTTTCTTTAACATCGGCTATATTATCGCCGTTGCTGTCACGCAACAGACGAATGCGGTTTTGCCCAGTTTCAGTTACTAATACATCACCACTAGGAGTTAAAGCTAGCCAGCGTGGGGCATCTAGACCTTCGGCAAAGACATTAACTGTAAAGCCTGATGGTACGCGCAAGACCGGGTTTTGTGGAATGGACACAACATCAGGTCGCTTAGAAGCACTTTCTGTTGCGAAGGGTGCTGGTAAATTCTTTAGATTGATTCGGATGGGTGTGGGTGAAAGTGCTTCAGTGCGGACAATATTTTTTGCCTGTGTGGGATTCTGTGCCAATTGGGCAGAAGGTATGGAATTATCTGAAAAGGCGCGAGTCTGGTTACAGGCTGCTGCCAAGGTCAGTAAAAAAACTGGCAGCAAGAAACGCGCATATACTTTCATGGCGGTAGACACTATACACAATTTTACTAATTGTAGACTTGGAACTTAATAATTGTCGCCAGTCTAAAGTTCAATTTTTTGTTAGCCAAGCTACTAATCTAAGTTGCGGTTGATCAAATACAAAAGTCTATATGGGTCGCCCGGGATTCGAACCCGGAACTAATCGGTTAAAAGCCGAGTACTCTACCGTTGAGTTAGCGACCCTTTCGTTGTTTTTTGCAACTTTGCCATCATAGCACAGGCATCTGTAGATTTGTAAAGCATTTTAGAAAAAATCTGCCCTTAATCTTACAGATGCCGAGTAACTAGCTCCTGGTTCTAACACAGTCAGATTTTCACCAGTGTTGAGGGAGTTGCGGGTGGCGCTCCAAGGCTCTAGGCAGTAGAATTCTTTGCCCTTGACCGTCCAAAATACCAGGTAGGTAGAAAAATCATCATATTCTAAGTGAAGCTCTAACTTGCGGCTGTTATCGATTACACTAGCAGACCGACTAGTTAGCTGTCCAAAGACAAAATCAATTTCATCTTGGCTAAAGTCAAAATTGCCGTCAAAGGAGTGAATTTCCTTGGTTTTATTGTCCTGATATTGCCTAGATGGAATGTTAACCTTTAACTGAGTTTTATCACCACACGAAAAATAGGGATGGAAACCAGCCGAAAACGGCATTGGTGTTGATGACAAGTTTTCATACTTCTGACGAACTTCTAAGGTATTTCCTTGGAGTTCGTAAGTGAAAGCCAGCCGAAAATCAAAAGGATAAACTGCCTTTGTTTGCTCATTGCTATTTAGAACAACAGTCAGACTAGCTTTATCTTCAGTCTTTGACTCAGTTGCTTCCCAAGGCAACTCACGGGCAAAGCCGTGTTGTTTGAGCGTATACTGTTGCCCATTGTAGGTGTAAATATTATCCGGTAAGTTACCGCAAATAGGAAACAAAATCGGATTCCCACCTCTAACGCTCAAATCAGGATGAGTAAAGCGTTCAGTGTCTAAGTAGAAAATTTCCTGTCCTTGTATGCGCCAACGGGTAATGATCCCACCACGTTCTGGCACAACTTCCAGTTGAGAACTAGCGGTTTCATCTGAAAGAATGTAGGTTTTGTATTGTTGCTGTTGAACTGCAATGGTAAACACAAATTTAGTCCTAATGGGGAGTGGGGAGTGGGGAGTGG
>NZ_WBKM01000073.1 GCF_015714725.1 Nostoc sp. WHI | reverse complement strand
CCGTCAGCCAGACCCCGCCGGCCGCCAACCCCGCCCCCAACCGCCCTCGATAGAATTCCTGCTGTAACCCCGAAAGAACCGCCAGCACCCGCCTCAATTCGCAATTCGCTTTCTCGCCCATTCGCAATTATTTTAAATATTGTTCTAGTTGGGGTACAAGTATCATCAGAACAGAAAACTGGGTTAAGCATTATTACATGAATAATACAAAAATTTTTCATGGTTGAAACCCTTATTTTCTCGTTAAGCAGCCACCTGGTAACTTGAAAAATCAGCTACTACAACCCTCAACAAAATCCTTACTGGATAAGACTTTTAAGCTTAACCCGGTTTTCTGTTCCGATGATACTTGTACCCCTTGATATCATGTCCGCTGAATCACTTACGATACGTCATTGCGAGTGTAACGCAGTGGAATGAAGCAATCGCAAGGGTTTGGAGATTGCTTCACTTCGTTCGCAATGACAAGTGTTCAACCGGACATGATATGATAGGGTGCACAGGAATCTTAATTATAAATTCTGAACCCTGTCCTGGCTGAGAATTGCAAATAATGTGTCCACAATGTTTTTCTACAATAATTTGATAACTAATAGATAAGCCCAAACCAGTACCTTGACCGACAGGTTTGGTGGTAAAAAATGGGTCAAATATTTTTGAACGTACTTCTTCTGTCATCCCCATACCATTATCACTAATATTTATGGACACCCATTCTTCATCTATGACTTGTGTACAAATTAAAATCTGAGGAATTTGCGATTGAATTTCTGTTCCTAGACCTACTTTTAATGCATCAATTGCGTTACTGAGAATATTCATGAATACTTGGTTAATTTGACCTGGATAACATTCTATCAGTGGTAAATCACTATATTGTTTAATAACTTTAATTTCTGGATGTTGGCTTTTTGTTGTCTTGAATTGATGTTGTAGAATCATTAAAGTACTATCAATTCCTGAATGAATATCAGCTTGTTTTAGATCGGCTTCATCAAGACGAGAAAAGTTGCGTAAGGAAAGAACAATTTCCCTAATACGCTGCGTACCTAATTGAATTGACTTGAGTATTTTGTTCAAATCTGAAGCGATGAAATCGATTTCAAATTCTTCCAAAGCCTGTTGAATATTGTCTGTAGGATTTGGATAGTCTTGTTGATAAAGCTCTAATAACTTTAATAAAACCTGAATATATTCTTCGATGCAGCTAATATTACCATGAATAAAATTTACTGGATTATTAATTTCATGAGCAATTCCGGCTATCATTTTACCCAAACTAGACATTTTTTCATTTTGAATTAGTTGGGTTTGGCTTTGTTGGAGTTGAGTGAGTGCTTGCTCTAAGGCTTTGTTTTTTTCTTGAATCAAGTTCTCGGCAGCTTTGCGATCGCTAATATCTTCAATACTAGACCAAATAAATTGTTCGCCATGACGCTCAACGATGACACCAGATAGTTGCACAGGAATCAGAGATCCATCTTTGTGAATGTATTCTTTTTCATAAGGTCCATAGCGTCCGATTGTTTGCAAGCTTTGCAGTTGAAGTTGTTCTGCATCGGCATACTTTTCAGGCGTTATTTCCCAATAGGTTAAAGATGGTAGCTCTTCCGGTGTCCGTCCCAAGATATTTGCATAGGCGGTATTGGCATACAACAATTGCCCATTCATGTTGCACAGTAGCAATCCAATTGAAGATTTCTCGAATAGATCGCGATGGTAAGCTTCGCTCTCAAGCAAAGCCGCTGAGGTGCTTGTTGGACTCATCATAGGTTTGGGTGAGCAGTGTTACCACAATCTGGTGGAATTATTCCTAGGATTCCCAAATATCAGAGTGATCGCACCATCAATTAAGTAAGCTGATACTGGGGACACTCTTTTGCCAATAGCTTGGATGTGCCATGCTCCACTTGATATAGCGCTCAATTCCAGCTTGTATCGACAACGTCTTCGGCAAGTGCGAATATAGGGCATTAAACAGAGTATTATCCGCTTTCCGTCCCCGTTCACCTTCATCTGGCACCTGTCTAAAGTCGATTGCAATATCCAAATTCAAGGTTTTGATGATGATTTGTGCGATCGCTTTGATCGTGGTGTTATTGCCAGAACCGCGTTGAATCGGTTCTTTCGGCAATTGATTGGTCTTGGGCAGCCAGAGGTTCACCAACCACTGCGTAATATCTGTCACGTAGATAAAGTCGCGGCCTTGACGACCAGTACCCCAAACTTCGAGATCCTGGGTGGGATTGTTCAATGCGCGTGAGATCAGTGCTTGGATGACTTGGGCATTTTGGCTTTTCATAATGCTGCGAGGACCATACACATTATGAAAACGCACGATGGCAGCATTGGTTTTGGTCAATCCCTGCAAATGCATGGCGATTGCCTTTTCCCCCAAAAGCTTCTCAGCGCCGTACAGAGTATGCATTTCCCCTTGCCAAGCTTGGTGCTCTTTCAAGGCACGATGTGGTGATGATAGTTGCATTGGATAAACACAGGAAGAACTGGCATAAATTAAATTTGGCACTTTATGTTGCAACACGGCATCAAATGTATTGGTATCAATCAGTGTATTGTTTCGCCAAATCTGGATGCCTTGACTTAAAGCATAGGCAATCCCGCCCACATCAGCCGCCAGATGATAAACCGTGTGGATGTCCCGAAAGTATTTATGGGCTGAGGGATCACGCAGATCGGCCACAAAATAGTTTTTCCCAGGCTGAATCGCAAATCCCACGTTTTCGAGATTGGCTTTGATGCCTCTTGATTCATTATCTAAAACTTTGACATCAGCCCCAATGGCTAACAAATCACTAACCAACTGTGAACCAATAAAGCCCGCGCCACCAGTCACCAACACCGGTTTCTCAGACAAATAATGTAACGGCATGCAAAATGCTCCTACACACAAACTTCAGCCAATCAACGCACCGGGCTAAATTAACTTATTTAAACTCAATTACAAATAAATACAAATTTTATCTAAGTATGATTACATAAAACAACATTTTTAACAACAATTCCGTTTAATATCAGCCAGAAAGGCAGAAAAGTATGAAAGAAACGACTATTACCGCCAGGGTAGAAGCGATCGCTGTGGCGTTGACATGATGAATATAGGGGTGTGAGTATCAATGGAACAGAAAACTGGGTTAAGCTTAAAAGCCTTATTGCGTAAGGATTTTTTTGAAAGTTGTAGTAGCTCACTTTTCAAATCACTAACTACTGCCTAACGATAAATCAAGAGTTTCAGCACCTAAAATTTTTTGTAGTATTCATGTAATGCTTCTTATCCCGGTTTTCTGTTCCGATGATACTTGTACCCCTAATACTTTGAGTGTCCCGAAGGGCGCGCGCTAATCCCGTGCTGCTTTCTCCCTAAGAGAAATGTCATTAAAGTCCCGTTTCCAGTCTGTGCGATCGCTCTTGAACCGCAAATCTTCAATCACTGGGATAGACCTGGTGGCAAGTTTGACCTTGGTGTTTGACTTGCTAATAGGGGCAGATATAGCGTAGCTGACACCAGGGGCAAGATAGCTTCAATGCTTATCTAGTAAGCTTTTTGGTGCATCAAAAGTTGATTGATGTACGACTAAATAGCGGTAGCAATGAGCGAAAAATTTTGCTGCCTTATTTTTCATATACTTGTGTAATCCTTACCTAGCAAGGATTAGAGAAGTCGCTGTTGCAAAACGGGCGGTGTGCGAGAGATTAAGGTTTTGGGGGGTTAGGCGAACAAAGTAATCATCTGAAGTGGAGGGGTGGATTGGGTATTGAGCCGAGATTAAAGAAGGGGGAACAGCAGTTTACTCGCGGGTCGTTCAGTTTTGTGAGGTCTGGAAAGATTGGGAATCAGTCAGCCTGGAAGGTAGTAAGAGTAAATTTTGCAGTAATTAAGAAACAGCAATTTATATAAGGCTGCACTGGCAGGTTATTTCTTAAGTCCAATCGCTCCCTGTATGTAGGTATCTGTCAGGTCAGTACCCGTCAGGTTGGCACCGCTTAGGTTGCTATCCTTGAAATTAGCACGGCGCAGGTCGGCACCGCTCAGGTTGGCATCCTTCAGGTTGGCACCCTTGAGGTTAGCGCCTCGCAGGTCGGCACCTCGCAGGTCAGCACTGCTTAGATCAGCACTGTCTAAATTAGCGTCCAGTTTTGCACCGCCGAGTCGGGCATGGTTCAGTCGGGCACGGCTGAGGTTGACACCGCTGAGGTTAGCACCGCTTAAGTTGGTACGGCTGAGGTTTGCACCGCTAAGATTTGCACTTTTACCGAAGAACGTGAGGTAGGCCAGGTCGGCACGGCTGAGGTTGGCATCGCTCAAGTCAGTACGACTGAGGTTTGCATTGGTTAGAAAGGCACCGCTAAGGTTAGCACCACGGAGTGAGCTACCGCTTAGATCAGCATTGATCAGGTAGGCACCGTTGAAGTTGGCACTGCTCAAGTCACAATTTGTACATTTTTGAGTAATTCGCAACCAAAGAGTTTCCCCACCCCCATTCATTTGAATTACTGTCCATCCCAGCCAAAAGATGATCCAACCCCCCGACAATAATTTCCATAATTTGCCCAACTTAACCCCCATTCCGCGAATCTGGTGGTATTTGCTGTCGCGGCGACTGTACTTAGCTTATAACGCACTGTTCACACACCTTGCAACCTGTGCTTGAGCAAGCCTTGCCTTAACCCTCTTTCAAAAAACACTTTCTACAAAACCTATGTAGTAAAGGTTTGAGAGAATTGAGTCTCTGGTTTATCTTCAGTTTTAGGCTCTACTCTCTACCATCTAAATGGAAATTACACGATTGTCGGCTTAATACTAAAAAGCCGTTAGATCAATATATCTAGGCAGTAATTACACGTTTTGGCTATAAAGTGTCCAAGAGTCAATTGCAATATGGGAGCCAATCATCAAGAAATTATTGAGGCGATTATGCATAGGATTTGCTATGTTGGGTTTGTCAAAATGCAGTAGGCAATGGCTTTAGCAGAAACAGTGTTTTAAAAGCGGGATGCAAAGCAACAAAATTGATCGGCTTTAGCAAGGCAGTGATATCGGAGGCTATCGGGTATGTGTGGTTTTTGCGATCGACGCTCTTTTCTCACCTTCACAACCGCAGGGTTTGCAAGCGCTCTGCTGGGAAAAGCAGGACTGGCTCAATCTCCGCGTGGAAAAGTAGATAAGCCAACCATTCTAAACAATGCTTACCTCAAGGAGACTAATAAACCTGGAGGGCATTTCAGTCAGACTTACAAGCGCCAGACAAAGCCGATCGCGCACAATATTCGCACAGTTGGCTACAGTGACTTGAACAATAAACCTGGGTTCAAACTGTCAATTCGTGAACATCAAGGACGCTGGTATCTCTACATGGGACACTTCTGGCAACCTGGTTGGTCGATTGTCGATGTCACCGATCCAGCTAAACCAGAAGTCGTCAAGTTTATTGCAGGACCAGAGAACACGGCAACGCTCCAGATGGAACTGTCTGGTAACACAATGATTACAGCATTGGAACAAATCCTACCAGGTTTAGGAGGCAACAAAAAACCGTTTGACGAAGGTGTACTAATTTGGGACATTCGTGATCCGGTTAATCCTCGACGGTTGGGGCAATTTCGCACAGGCGGCACGGGAACCCATCGCAACTTTTATGCCGGTGGACGCTATATGCATCTAGCAGCCGGAATACCAGGTTACGAAGGAAATATTTACGTCATCGTCGATATTGACAACCCCGCTAAACCACGAGAGGTTGGACGATGGTGGGTGAAGGGGCAACACACAGCAGGGGGTGAACAACCTTCAGCAACGTACATCTCGCATCATGGACCACCTTATGTTGCTGGCAATTTAGTGTATCTAGCTTACGGTGCGGCGGGAATGATCGTTCTGGATATCAGCGACGTAACTAAACCTCGTCAAATTGGACGATTACCGTTTAGCCCTCCGTTTCACTCCCGCTTTGGTGTACATAGTGTGTTACCTCTGCCTGAACAAGGCATTGCCTATGTTAATTCTGAGGATGTGTCTTATGGTGCAAGTGCAGCCCCTCACGCCTCAATTGTCGATATCCGCGATCCAGCCAATCCATTTCTGCTGTCAATCTTGCCGAGTCCGATTCCTCCTTCTGGGTATGGCTACCGCGACTTTTCAGAGAAGGGAGGCTGGCAGGGACCGCATAACATCAACCATTTGCAACATAATCCAGATGTAGAGAAGCAGGGCGATCTATTGTACCTCAGCTACTTCAATGCAGGTTTACGCATTTTTGATGTCTCTAATCCGCGCCTGCCGCAGGAAGTTGGCTATTTCATCCCGCCTGACCCAGAACGGCGCTTGGGGGTGCTACCGGAAGGACGCTTAGTGGTTCAGACCGAAGATGTGTTAGTTGATCGCCGGGGTTACATTTACATCACCCACAAAAATCAAGGGTTGTGGATTCTGAAATACGAGGGCAGGAAATCGTCGTCATGAAGAAAACTTGGATTTTAACTACAATTATGATCGCGCTCATTCTATCAATCCAAAAAATGAATATGCGTCAGCCAATCTTTAGTGCTGACGAAGCTGCCGTACAACAGGCAATTAGGCAAGCAAAAGCAAAAGCTACGGTTTTAGCCACAGAAGCAAATGTTGAGCTTGCTGGCATTTTTTATATAGAAGAATTATCGACAGTTAAACGCAATTCAGGTGTCTATGGCGATGAAGACTGGTTCGGTGATTCTATGCGTTTTGGTATGAATGCTAGTGAAAGATGCACAAGTATTGGTGAGATTGTCCACAATAATAGACTGCCGGCACTGGGGGAAGTGTCGCTCGATTTCCCAGTGTGACAAATGGTAGTAAGAGCGGAGCGATCCCACCTGGAGGCAGAGATGGTTGTGTTGTAGTGTTTGCTGTACTATTCATCTAAAAGTGTGTAGTGAACAAAGTTCTAGTAAAGTTTACTAGAACTTTGATGGCAGGGCAACAACAAGCCCGAAATGTAATTGATAATTGGCTAATTAAACCCCGATCTCACATTTTGGTGTTGCTCAAATCAAGTCAATTGCTGCACTTTCTCCCCTACCAAATACTCCGGCTTAAGCCGAAAGAAACAGATACACCAGCGTTCGCTCAATACTCGTTTAATTCCATGCGGTTGCTTGTTGTCGAACGCTATGCAATCCCCCGGCTCAAACCCAATACCCGTGAAGGTAATACGTAAAAAAAGCTTGCGGGAAACCTTGAAGGAATTTTTAGGACTTATTGTTTTTGCCGAACCCAAGAGACAAGGGAGTTAATATACCAATTCACCCTCGTAAATTGGCTAAGGTATTGATCAGGGAGAGTTAATTATTCAATGGGGAAGGAAAATTAAAAATAAAGGTAATGCTGCTATTGCAAACTAAATGTGGAGCAGCTTATTAACCTTATCGAGTTGCCATCTGTGCCTCAGAAACCCAATTGGCGTGGAAGCCGTAAGGAACGCGCTGTGGCATAATTATCCGCGCTACAGGTGGAGCTGTGATATTTCGAGCATCAACGACTAATAGCTCAGACTTTTTCGCTAGTGCATCCCAAACCATAGTCAGCAACCAGCCATCATCTTCAGAAGTAGCACCAGGACGAGGCGCAAAGACACTATCACCACCAAAGCGTCCCCGACCAAATTCATGTACTTGAGTGCTACCAGTCTCCAAGTTATACTTGAGCAGACCATCCAACAAAAGTCTAGGTCTCATGTAAGTAGCCTGTCGGGATGCGTAGACGTAACGTGTCTTTCGCCCAGTCAGGTCATCGTTAATCCGAGGAAATTCCGTGGCGGTATCATTGTTATTTAGCAATTCTTCTTTCACAACACCCGTTGCCAAATCGATCCGGTATAGATATAGGCGGAAGTGTTCAAATTCAGTATCTCCCCCCTCACCATTGTCTTTCTGAGGAATAAAGAGATAGGTATCGGGTGCCCTGGTGGCGATAAGTACCACTTCGTTACCTTCCTCCCAAGCGTTAGCAACATGGTAGAGCATACAAGTCGAGATATTGAACCAGCGGATAGTTTGGTTATCACCGTGGCGAGGTACGATACCGATGCGGCTAGGGTTTTGCTTCTCAAATTTAATGGGCAACTGATCCTGCATAATCCGCATAGGACTAAAAACAAGCGGCATATCCAGAAAAAGGGTGTAGTGTTCAGTGATGGCAAAATCGTGCATCATCACTGGCGCAGGTATATCAATAGGTATGGTTCGCAACATTTTGCCCTCTGCGGAAACCACGCTGTATTCCAGATAAGGAGGAGCAATAGGTGCAAAGCCGATCACAATCATTTCACCCGTTTGAGCATCAACTTTTGGGTGAGCTGTAAAGGTAGAAGCAAGCTTACCGTCAAAGGTATGTACCCCAACTGTTTCTAAATCAGGAAGACGAATTTCATAAGGTGCGCCAGCTTCCCACAGTGCCAGCAGTTTGCCTGCGTGCCATATAGTCGAAGTGTTAGCAGTATTCTTCATCATCAAGCCATAAGGGGCATCAAATCGAGGCAGATTCAGCAAACCAGGCCAAATCGCCTTACCTTGTTTTTGCTCAATCTCAAACCCCTCTGTGCGAATGTAGCGGTTGCAGTAGCTGCCTTTGCCGTTGCTGATATTTACTCCGTGGAGCATTCCATCCCCATCTAACCAGTGATGCAGTCCGATAGGCTCAAATTGGGGATTAGGGCCGTTGCGGAGAAATATGCCATTCAGTTCTTGGGGTAGTTCACCAATGACGGTTAGGTTGTCGGCAGTTATTTCTTGTTTGACAGGGGCAAAATTATCAGTCAAATAAAAATCTGCCATATCTTCTGCCAGGATATTAACTCTGGCAGTAGTGCTGAGGCGACTCAAAATTTGGTAAGGTACACGAGCGTAGTAGCCAGTGACCGAAGGCCCTTTACTGACTATTGATGACCGCTCCATCTGTAAGACATTAGCTAGGAATTTGCTATCCATCAAAGTGATCATAAATCGCCGCTGCAAAGTACTAGGGCGAGTACCAGCTGGGGCTGCTGTGGCAGTCGCGAGGGTTTGTATGAGTTCCTTTTCTTTTGCATCTAACACACCCTCGGTATACATCAGCGAGTTGAGAGCTTCGTATAACTCCTGAAAATCTTTTTCGTCAGGATAATTTCCTAAATAGGCTTGAAGCCAGCCATAACACTCTTCTGTTTTGACAGGTTGATTGTTTGATAATAGAGTTTTAATTTCTGGATCTTCAGTCAATCCTTTTTGTTGTGCAACTCGCTGTAAAAATTCTTTTTCTTCAGGTTCTAGTACTCCATCAATCCAAGCAATACCAATGAGAATTTTTAAGAATTCTTTAGCATTTTTTGATGGTTTATGTACTATTTGAGCTTGAGGAATTGGTACGTCAAAATACTCATGTGTAGTGGCATCAGGACGAATATTCTTCTCTGTGAAAAACAAAACTTTTGAACTGCCTGCCGTTTTGATAACAAGAAATAAATCGGGATTACCTTCAAATTTCTCAAATTTACCTTTAAAATCAGCTTCAGTATAGTTAAGTTCAAAAGTGCCAGTACTATTGGTTTTAACTTGTCCTAACTTATCTTTATTGGCAATATCCTTATCAAATACTTCAACTATTAAGTTAGGAATTCCTAAACCGCTTTCAGCTTCGTAAATTCGTCCAGTAACTTTAAATGTCATTAAACTCAGCCTTTTTTAGTTATTTATTTAAAAAGAAACCCTTGGCAGATTTAACATAGACTTGCTCTAACAAACTGACCAGTAACGGCGGGATTTGCTGACCCCACGGTGCAGAAATGTACCAACACTGTTCTAAGTTTAGTCCATCGGTTAGTCACAATTTTGCTCCTTTCAAAATACTTTGTGCCGACATGAATAATTGAGTTGCAAAACTGGGTGGTACAGAGTAGCCGATGATTGACCCAGCCGTAGCAGTCTCAGGCGGGAACTCATACCAAGACGGAAAACCCTGCAAAATGGCTGCACCTTGGATAGACAAAGACTTGACCGTACCATTTGGCAACCAGATATCAGCGAACTTACTACGGTTACAGCCTTTGTGATCGGTGAAGTGCGCTCGCAGAATGGTATTAGCGGGGTACGACCCTGGCTTGTACTTGGGTAACTTGCGTCCCCCAACCCGTTCAATCAACAGTGGTATTGGTTCATTGGTTGCTAAAAATTGGTCTAAAGCTTGTTGTTGCTTGAGCAGTAGTTGAGAGTCGGGCATCGTAGGGATTAGATGAGCGATCACTCCATATCTCTTCATACTCTTTTTTTGGCGAAGGTATTGCTAAGGATAAATAATTTGTAATGCCCCACATTAAAGCTGCGGCATTCCACCATCTTTATTTTTTCGTTGATTCTTCACCTCAGTAATAATTAAGTATAATTTAATTATTTTTGTGTTAACACGGAAGATAAAAAAAGGATACTTACCACTTTACGCATCCGAATGTATAAAGAGGGGGAATGAGGGAAGAAATCAAGGATTGCAGAATGCTTGACCTCTCACAATATGGTCTATTTATTTATGCGCCTGGTGTACTAGCATAGAAATAACGCCTTTATCTTGAGATTATCAAACAGAATTCAGGAGTCAGGAGCCAGAATTCAGTATGAATTATGTGCGAAGCCGCGGATGAATAGACGGGTTTAAAACTAGGCTGTTGACTCTGTGCCTTTTTTGAGAGTAAAAATTCATGCTGTTTCTGTGTCATTGATTGGGGTTGAGAATAAAGTTTTTCTCTTTGAGAGCATAGACTGTCCAAAAACCTCAGCAAGCCACTCTCCGACATCGGAAAAACTAATAGATTCAAGTGCATTTTTCACAACGGTAGTCGTTAAATTCATAGTAGATAAACAAATGGTTAACAACATTTGCCCCATCTCTTTAATTGGACAGCGAGCAGAAAATTGTTTATATTTTCCAAACAAAGATTCAATGACATCAGAAGTGGCTAAAAAAGTTTGTTTATCCTTAATTTGCGAACACTCATTAATCACGTAATCAAATATTTGCTGTTGAAAATATTGGAGTGAGCCATTCACCAAATCAAATTGATTTTGCTGAAAATATTGCAGAGTTTGAGAGTTAAGTCCTAAATGTTTTAATTGGGTTTCTAGGCGGCGCGTCATTGTCACCATTTGATTCCAATGAATCAAGTCTGCTTCATAATCAGCTAACCATGCCAACTTCTCTACTATTTTTGAAAGAATCAGCTTATGTTCAATGTTTGGCATTAATAGAATCAGAGTCTCTACCGGAGAGTTTAATAACTTAAGTGCCCAATTAGTCAGTCTTTCAACATTAAAATAGCGACATTGAGAACGTTGTGATGGAGGAGATAAAAAAGATAATTCTGTTTGCTGGAGTTTTTGCCTGCATCTGTGACATTTTTGCAGAAATGACTGATATCTATCATTCGCATCTAACTTGTATTTTAAAAGCAAAGCCATTGCATGAGTAACATCATGAGTGTAAATTATTTCTGGGTGATTTTCTTGATATAGCTTGATTCCACGCGCCAAGTCACTACTATGATCTGCGACTATTTGTACTGGTACACCAACTAGTTCAGTTATTTTTTCTAGCTGATGAAGAATCATTTCTCCTTTTGTCGAACCCATAATTTCTAATCCTAATAGTTCGACATCTTCATGTGATAAAGCTCGTCTTTGAGAAACTACTTGTTCACTCAAATACTGCTGTGAGACTCCTAATACAACTAAAGATTTTTGCTTTCCAAGTTCGAGTGTAAAATCAACAATAAATATCCAATCATCCCGATATTCTTTTTTTCTTGTCAATTCATATATCCCCATCCTCCCTAACCATTTTCTTATACAAGTAAAGCTTGGGGTTATCTTTGATTCAGAATTAAATAATTTGAATACTTTTTCTGTCGCTCTAAAACTGATGCCACAGTCAATTAAAAGTTCTAAAGCTTGTTGAATTGTCTGAGCATCATAAGTATGTCCCTTGATACTTAATTCCTCACTATATTTGTTCTCATCTAAGTTGATGCCCTCGGTAGCAATTTCTTCTTTTTTTCGCCGACTTCTGCTCCTATTCTCTGCTCTTTTATCTCTGATTCTGCTGCCAGCGCTCGCTGTTTCCAATGCTCTCGTGACGCAGTTAAATCTCGGACTTTTATTTCTAATGCTCTCACTTTTTTTTGTTTCTCTAAGGCTTTTCCTCTCCAGCTATCTCGACCTTTCTGAAACAACCGTGCTAATCTACTAACTGGGCTTTTAAACTCTTGCATTTACTTTGACTTTTCTCGGCTTTAACAACATCATTATTGCATGAAATAATTTTGCCTTAAAACCAACAAAGTCAACAGCCTAGTTTAAAACCCCCACTAAATCTTCGATTTAGTGGTCTTCAATCAGTCGCGGGTCTGAATCCCCGACGAAGAGTGATTCTGACTCCTGAATTCTGACTTCTGAATTCCTCTTCATTTTTTTTGCCCAGTCACAATAAAACCTGGAAAACCTGCTAAAAAACGCCCTGATTCGTGCATTTTTTTTAATTGATTTACCCATTGATTTAAGTCGGATTCTGATATAACTTTTTGGTTAATAGCTTGGTCTAAAATTCCCTGACAAACCCACATAAAAAAATCATATGGTGCGATATTAGTGTGCGGAGCAAAAGTGATGTTGGTTAAACCTAATTCTTCAAATATTTCCGGGAGCTTACAACCTATTAATCCATTTGGAAAACTGTCCGATATGAAGCCAACAATTTTGCGAGTTAAAGCGGGAAAAGCCGAGTTAACAAAAGTGCCGTCTAAGTAAAAATCAAAGATAGCAAGCTTTCCACCAGGACGCAATACACGAATCATTTCCAAAACTGCGTTCTTAGGGTTTTCTAGGAACAATAAAACACGTTCTGCCCGACAGGCATTAAAGCTATTATCATTCATCTTAAGAGAGTTGGCATCAGCTACAAAATACTTGACTGACAGATTTAATTTATCTGCTCTTTTCTTCGCCTCCTCAATCATTAACTCACTTTTATCTACTCCCACAACTAAACCATTGTTACCAACAAGTTGTTTTATACGTTGTACTTCCTGACCGATTCCGCACCCTACATCTAAAACACAATCGCCTTCTTTAATGACTAAATAATCGATTATTTTCTGTTTGCATACACGCACAGAATCTATTTCGTCACATTTATCTAGAAAGTCAAATAAAAATTTTGTTTCGTTCATTTTTTCGGGAAATTGAAATCCAAGGGCTATATTCTGCATAACGTTTTTAGAAGATACTGGATGAATTGAGAAAAAGTTGATTTATAAAGGAATTGTATCTGAAGTGCCAAATCAAAAAAAATCAAAAAGTTACATCTATGCCATGAATGGCTTGGGTTGATTAATACTTTAACAAAAAAGAATTCAGGAGTCGGGAGCCAGAATTCAGAATTGGATTCTGTGCGAAGCCGCGGATGAATAAACGGTGAAACACCACACCAAATTGAAAATTTGGTGGTCTTCAATTAGTGCGCTGTTATACCACACTAATTGATTCTGACTCCTGACTTCTGACTTCTGACTCCTTCTTTAATACCAGACAGCACAACATGGTGTTCATTTTGTTAACAGACTCCATGTACTCTTCTTGTGGGAGCGATTCTGCTACTATACCTGCTCCAGCATTTAGGTAAATCCAGTCATCATATTGATAGACGGAGCGGATAGCGATTGCTAAATCTACAAGTCCAGTGCTGTTTATCCAACCAATAGCACCTGCATAAATACCTCGTGGCTCGTCTTCTAGGCGAGCTATCCATTCCAACGCCTCACTTTTATCAATACCAGACACAGTAATGCCTGGAAATAAAACTGCAAGAGCATCCCATAAAGTTTTCTTTGATTTTAACTGACCGCTCACTCGCGATGATAAATGCTGTACATAGCGGTATTTCTTGACCTGCATAAAGTCAAATATTTTAACTGTCCCAGGTACAGAAAGTTTGGCAATCTCTTGTTGAGCAAGTTCGACGGAGAGCGCGTGTTCCTTAACCTCTTTAGCATTGGTAAATAATTCACTATACAGGCGAGCATCTTCTTGCAAGTTTTCACCACGTCGCCGAGTGCCTGCCAACGGATTGGTAATAACAAATCCTTGATTGTCTATCTGCATCAATATTTCGGGACTAAAGCCTACAGCACGTACATCTCCTATATTCAGACAATATGAACGGGCAGAGTTATTAACTTTCGTTCCAGCTATATAGGTTTTCAGAACGTCCAGATCTCCTTTTATCTTTACAGAACGAGAAAGTATGGCTTTTTGTAACTTCCCTGCTTGAATAGCTTGAATGAGAACATCTACTTTACTTTGATAACATTCCCGCTCGTTATCAGTAACATTGATCGATATGGGTGTTGGAACGAACTCTGTTATTTGGCTATTAACTGATAACAATTTTTTGATTTTATCTAGCGATTTTACGCTTTTAATTTTTATTCTTTGTTTAGTAATGTGAAGTTCGGTTTCTGGCACAATAAAACATAAAAGTGGTTGCTGAATTGCTTTGGAGTAGCTTGAGTAGAAGCGAACTATATCAAAAGCGATATAGCCATAAGCCGTCCAATCTCTAATTGACAAAGATGCTAATAGGGATTCTACTTGTTTAAATGGATCGCTAATAGGGACTGACAGCTTTTTTTCTGTATCTTCTAATGAGACAGCCTCTAAGCTTACTGTTACTTTAAATAGCATATTACCAGCAATACGCACTTCGTCCCGCTCTTGATAAAGAATATAGTCAGAAATAACACCTGACTGAAGCAAATTTTGCAACACAATAATAGGATGAATTTCCCCTATTACAAACACTTCTTCGTACTCATATGTTTGTGTTTCGTTCATGTTCAAAAATATGTCGGTCGAATTTTTAGCCATGACTATTTCCTCAAAACTAGGACTACTTAACAATGTGCCAGTTGCAGGCGATCGCTTTCATCATTTATAGTATTAAAGAAGAATCCAGCGGTGTCAGAATTCAGGAGTCAGAAGCAATTAGTGTGGTGTAACAGCGCACTAATTGTAGACCACCAAATTGCCCGATTTGGTGGGGGTTTTAAACCCACTTATTCATCCGCGGCTTCGCACAGAATTCAATTTCTTATTCTAGCTCCTGACTCCTGAATCCTGTTTTGATAAATATTGTCAAGTTCGTCCCTTCAATTAAAATTATAAAGGCCCACCATCGGGATACATTACTGCCAGCCGTTTTTTACGGAGTTCGACTGTTTCTAGATAGATTTCTTCAATTTGTTGAAATACGTCTTCAGAAATACCGAGTTTCTTTGCTGCTTTGAGTACTACAACCCGTTCTTTTTCACTATATTCTCCATCAGCACAACAAGCTTGTATTGCATCATAAATTAGGAAACGTCGTGATTCATCAACTGAAGAATGTCCACTAACGACTGTCTCGATATCTTCATCAGCCTTGTAAACTTTAAGTTGTTCAATGATTGCAGGGTTGCAATTGTAGGCATAGGCATATCCAATCACCCAATCTCTTTCTTCATCTGCTAGTGTTCCATCACCACTAGCACAAGTAAGCAGCGATTTGTAATAAGCTTCATAAGCTACGTTTACTGGAAGCTGTTTAAAACCAAATTTTTCCTTAAATAACCACAAAGTGCCTAAATTGTTCTCTTTGTCTTGAATATTGCTAGCCATCTTTGTTTTTTATATCTATATAGTTGTAATTTACAATTTAGATTATTGCATATTACAGCATGATTTCTGCATATTCACGGCTTTTAAAAGTATAAAAATAACTAATGTCTTCAATGATAAACAGGAGTTGAGCATCCGTGAGAGGTTAAGATAATTGAATTTATCCCACTAATGTAAGAATGTGGTAATCTACTTCTCAATGGAGTTGAGCGTATGGTTTGATGGCCGGACGTTTTGAAGGATTGAGCGACCTGGAATGGAAGTTATTTGAGAATATGTTTCCCAAGGAGCCAGAAAAGCGTGGCAAAGGAATGCCTCATGCTCCATATCGCTATGTATTAAATAGTCTGCTATATATTTTGATTACTGGGTGTCGATGGTGTGATCTACTACAGGGGGATAGATGGGCATCAAAAAGCTCTTCCCATCGATAGTTAAAGCGGTGGCGTGAAGACGGAACATTAGAGCATTTACAAGCGCGTGTCTTAGCGATGCCTGCGGCGGGCTACGCCTACGCAGATGAAAAAGGACTAATAAACTGGGAGTTTGGCGCGGTTGACGGGTCTTTTTCCCCTGCTCAATGGGTGGTGGTGAAGAGGTTGCTTATGGCGGCAAAGGCAAAGGTATTCTAATTCACACTCTTACTGAAGGTAATGGGATGCCTTTAGCCAACTCTACTACTCCCGCTAACGGTAGTGAAAGAGAACAAGTGCTACCTTTGCAAGACACAAGGTAAAATTAAAAACTTTGAGGCGCGGCAGACTACGCAAGCGAATCAAGGTGCTGGCTGCTGACAAAGGTTACAACTCAAAGCAAAAACGCGCTGACTTACGTAAACGAGGTATTCGTCCTCAAATCCCAAAACGAGTTTGGAAAACCAAGAAAAACAGAGGAAGACCAATCAAAATCTCTGTTCCTAGATTTCAGCAAGAGCGGTGTTTTGCCTGGTATCAACGAAAATACCACCGTCTCGTCGTCAGATGGGAACGTCAAAAAGTTTACTTTGACGCATTCATTGACCTTGCTACAATCCACATCTGGATTAACAAAATATTATTAGTGGGATAGGTTCATATAATCTAACTCTAATTGGGATAGATTATACACTTATGCTGATAGGGAAATTAATGTTTGACGACTTTGAACAATAAGGGGTGCTAGTTGCATCAGTACTCAAGTACCCAAGTGCTTATGTGTATATTGTCATACTCACTGCCTCTCTAAATCGTAGCTGATCGCTCGTGCGATGGGCGATCATTTGAAGAAGGCGAAAGATAGCAACTATCCTTCTAAGTTGTGGACAAGGTTAATCATGCTTATGCTCATTATGAGCGAGAAGACTGCACAAATAATCAATCCGTTTCCAAGCGATCGCTGCCTGTCGTGGAGAACAACTCAATCCATAAGCACGACGGGCATCATAGTTGCCCTTGATTCCCTTGCTCACTCCAATGGGAACCCCAAAAGCCACCGTAAGAACTCCGGGTTTATAGCTTCGGTCTTCATGAGAGAACCGTATTTCCGCAATTTGATTTCCAATTTGGTCTGTCCAGGGGGTTGGCTGTTGACGGTGGAATAAGCCATCGGCGTAGGCAATGATAAAGACTCTTTCTCTTTCATGTGGCAAGCCAAGGCAGTACGCGGGTATAGTTTCCCATTCACATACGTACCGGATTTGGGAAAGGTTTTCGAGGACTGTTGCCATTCCTCTAGCGAGTAGCCCTGTTGGGTTTTCGATGAGAGCGATTGCTGGTCTACACTGGTTGATGATGCGGAACATTTCGCGCCACAGTCCAGACCTGGGGTCGTTGAGTCCTTTTTTGTCTCCAGCGTTACTGGTGCCACTACAGGGAAATCCGCCGCACAAAATGTCGAATTGTCCTTGGTGGCAGTGGTAATTGGTGATGTCTGCGTTGATTGGAATTCCTGGTTGTTCATGGCGCAATTGTGATTGAGCATAAGGGGAGATTTCGACAAATTGCTGGACTCGGAATTTGTGGGATAGACCTGCGGCTGATATTCCGTGGTGGCATAGTCCGCCGATGCCCGAGAAAAGTGAGAGGACTGATTTCATGAGGCGATCACACTCCTGACCAATTCATCAGGTACTTCAAAAATTCCCAACCGCCCAATGTAAGGAATCGGTGTAATCTCACGTGGATTCTCCAGCTTCCAGTGATATTGCCCAGGCATTCCCCAGCCAGACGCAACTTGTGAGAACTGACAGTCTACTATTGTGACTATACCGATGACCTGACCGCGACGTAGACAGATTAATTCTGGGATTACTACCCCCATCCCTTGGCAAAATTCAATCGAAAGCTGGTATTCTTTTTTGGTACAGGTTTTTGCAGCGTGAATCAGAATGTCGCCGCGATAATTGATAGGCCAGCCACGGTTTTCAACATTTTTGAGAGCATAAATTATTGCCCATGCCCAAGGTTGACGAACAGATAGCGCTTTCACGGTGTTTTAAAACTCCAGTAATTGAATGTATGCGTCTTTCTTCCGCGATCGCTGGATGTGGATATATCTTTGATTGGAGTCCGTTGCTTTCTTGTGGTGGCAATCCCTTTTATTACTTTTGAAAAAACTCTGTATTTTATCCACGATTTCTACTATCAAAATTCAGTTCTATCTTTTGATAAAATAAAACTTCTCCTTTTGAGAGAGTAAGACCTATCCCTAATAGTCAGGAAACATTAAATGTAATACTGCATCATAGTCATATATTCTTTGATTCATGAAAGCCGAGGATTGCGTCCATACCCCTCCGGCTTTTTCGTGTTTATCAACTAATCATTAATGAAGTGTGAGCAGATTAGAGTTAGTTAATATTGGTGTAGAGCAGAGGCTGTCAAAGTAATTCGTAATTTAATTTCTAATTACGAATTACGTTAGCAAGCCATCAAGTGTCATTATGAATTAGTGATTATTTGGTTGCTGGTTTAACCAATTGAGCAATTCATCAGCAGATACAAAATCTAAGAAAGCTTCACCTAACGCTTCCAATTGGTCAACAGGCAATACTCTAACTCGTTCAATAATTGATGGTTCAATTTCACCGAAACGCCGACTTAATAATCGATTCAAAAAGCGGAAAGCTTCACGTTACGGGGTTTGAGAGAGCGAATTGGAGTTTTGCGCCCATTGAGATGAGTTTTCAACTCATCAATAGTATTTTCGATTTCCCAACGTTGATGATATTCGTTAGCTAATAATAAAGCTGGAAACACAGCAATATCCATCAAACTGGTAATTAAGCCAATACCTTTGCCAATTTACGAGGGTGAGTTGATATCTGAACTCCCTTTTCTCTGAGGCTTGGCAAAAACAATAAGTCCTAAAAATTCCTTCAAGGTTTCCCACAAGGTTTTTTAACGTATTGTCCGTAGTATCAAGGGTTTGATATTCCAAGCTACCTTATAAGCTAAACGCTTATGTATGGGTCATTTTGCCATTTTTGCCCAAATTTTTGTTGGCTCTTATTTTGGCAAAGGTATTGTAAGCGATAAGTTTTTTGTCCATTATCAGAGTCGATAGTGTATTCTATGACCCGAACCTGGATCTGTGTCCCACCTTTGTTTTTGGACTTGCGATCTGGAGCAATCCACGACAGATATGAGCCATCTTCTAAAACTTTTTCTACTGGAAATTTAACATTCTTCGGAACTCGTCCAAGATATTGGCATCCACGATTTTTAGTAGCATGAACCATACGGTAAGAGTGTAATCCTCTGTCCCACATTAGTAGCATCCCTTGACCACAGCTTCGTAGTAGTTTTAAAGCTCGCACTCTCTCACCGATACGATAGGGACACATTAAGGCATCAACAATTAGATGAGTTCCCGCCTCCACTAACAATACCAAACGTACCTTCGGGAAAGCAGCCCTAGTTCCCTTTCTACTCCCTGGATATCCAAATACTTTGGAAGAGAGCAGTACTATCTGGCACATCCAAAACCGTACCGTCTACTGCCATGACTCGCAGTCCTCCTAAAAATGCCCCTGGCGTTTGTGGTGTGCCTAATGGCCGGACTATTTTTTCAAATAGCTGGCTCATTACCCGACATCCCAATCTCTGCCTCGCTTCGCTGATTGAAGAACTACTTGGTGCTTTCCAATACTGTCCCAATCTTGTCCATTGCCTATTTAATCCCTGAACTAAATTCTTCAGGACGGTACACAAGAGAATCCGATGCCCACAAACTCATCGCTATTACTAAACAAACTGTCAGTTGCGATGGCAATTTTCGCTTACGTTCTTCAACACTGCCTGTCTGCGCCAAACTTTGTACAATTTTCTCCGGCGAAATCACCGTTTCTATTGCTCTCAATATTAACTCTGCTTCAACTGTTGGAGCGATGAAGGAGAAATCTTTTAGCTGCACTAGTCTTTGCAATCGCTATTTCAGGACAACAATTGTCACTTTACAACAATTTTGACCTTAACCGAGAAGTATTGTAGCGCTTCTTACCATCGTTCTCATCTTGTCCAAAACTTTTTAGCCGAGGTAAACCAAGGTTTACCGGAAGAACAATGGCAAATTCACTGCATACGTTTTGCTCCTAATTGCCCATCACAAAATCCAATTGAGGATATTTGGTTACAGGCTAAAACCTGGGTGCGGCGTTTCTGTGCTTTGATTCCTTCGTTCTCTCATCTGAAGTGGATGTTTGAGTGGTTTATCCGACACACTACCTTTGATTTTGCCACTCTTCAAATGTACGGAGCTTTTTCAGAAATCAAATATTAGTCCTATAGTGCTATTTTATAAGTCAAATATAAAATATTTAATTATTTCTCTTCACGCCGTAGATTAATTTAGTTTTGTTTTCTTAATTATCGTGATTTTCTGCTTTTTTCTTGACTGTAATCTATTTATACTTCAAATTGAAGTGCGGAATATGGGATTTAACAAATGCCAAGAGTCTGTAATTGATTTATCTAATCAATTAGCTCAGGTGATGACTAGTTTGTGAAATCCCTTGCCTAAAGTAGAGATATGTCTCGAAGCGTGGTAAAGAGACATATCTTCAAAGATTTTTATAAATCCATATTCTCAAGTAATCACTTTGTCTGCCTTAAGTTATTGCATTAACTTCTTTATTGTATAGCTGCACTGCTAAAGTGACGTTTGCGCTTGAGTGCTGCAAATAAAGTTACAACAATACCGAATGACAAAATAGGAACGCCTGAAGTTGGTTCAGCTACAGAAACAGATGAGACTGGCGTCAAGAGGAAGGCGCGTAATTCACCATTAACTGCACCACGACCAGCAATTTGGCCATTATTGTTAATCGCAGATGCTGCTGTCAAGGTAAAGCCAGCGTCTGAACCAGGAGCAATCAGATCATTTAAGTCGTACAGAGTGTTATCGCTATAAAGAAAAGCTCGCAAACCATTGCCATCTGGTGCAAAAAAGTTATTGTTAGTGCCAGAAAACCCGACTACTTGACCTAAATTATTAATCCCCCCAGCAAAACTGAACAAATCTGTAGGACGTAACCTACCGAGGTCTTGGAGTCCTGTGCTGGAACTGTACAGAAAAGCACGACCATCATCTACTCCAGTGAGTCCCGAAATACCAACTACTTGTCCTGAGTCATTAATATCATTTGCTTGACTGTACCCGTCACCTAGCAAAGTTCCCAAATCAGTAGTTTGGCCGTTTTCGTACAGAAAAGCTGTGCCTGAATTGAGAATGCCTACTACTTGTCCCAAGTTATTTAAACTGTAGGCAACAGTACCAGAAGTTCCTATGCTTGTTGCTGTACCATCACTGTATAAAAAAGGGCCAAGTTCTCCTGCTCCCCCTACTATTTGGGTGCGATCGTTAATTGCATAAGGAATAGCATTTTGAATTGGGAGAGGTTGGGTGAGGTCATTGCTGTACAGGAAAGGGTTATTTCCAGTAAAGTTATTACTATTAACCGAATTACCAACTACTTGCCCCAAGTTATTGATACCAGTTACTGCAAGTTGATTATCACCAAGCAGTGGACTAATTGTTTTGAGCGAACCATTACTGTAAAAAAAAGACCTAGCCAAAGAATTAATGGCTACTTCACCTGAGTCATTGATGCCTGTACCGTAACTGTAAGCTTCTCCTGTAAGACTGCCTAAGTCAGTAACTGAGTATAGAGATACCGCTAATGCCGACTTGGATGCAGTCAGACTGATGGCGGTCAAGGTTACTGCTGTTATACAGGATTTCCAGTTAAGTAAAACCATGTTATTTTTCCGTGATTTTTATTACTCTACCAATTCCTATTTAACGGTAGCATAGTAAGCTGCCGTATCTGGGTAATCGCTAAATACGCCATCAACACCTAAGCTGAAAAATAGCTAGCGTGGCAAAACTTACTAGAGAAGACGACTCTCTAAATTAGCCAAGTAACCCTTGGGGTCTCTGCGAAATCGATATTGTTCAATTCTGGCTTTGTGGTGTTTTTGCAATTGAGAGCGTAATTTGAGCCAAGTATGAATATCAACTTGTGCTAAATCAGATGCGGTAAAAGAATGAAGCTTAGTAGCGATCGCACAGGCAAGTTTGACAGAACCACGAATAACGAGGGATGAGGGGGCAACCTTACGACCAGTACAACGACGTTGATGATGACGTAGCATACCAAAAGCATGTTCTAAGTCATTATTAGTTCGGGGAAAACCTTCAATTTCATAACAATGAAAAAGTCCAGACCAGTAGTTATGAGTGGTTTTTATAAAGTTATCGATTGCGGTACTAAGTGTACCAGCCTTCTGCAATTGAGAGGACATTTCTGTTAATAGTTCCTGATAACTTTGTTTAACTCCAGCAGCATCAAGACCTATTTTATTATTGAGAATATCACTAGCCTTATCAACCCATTGATATGCAACTATGACAGGTAAAAATAAAGATGCAGTCGCAGATAAACCCTTAGCTATCAGGTGTTTCAGGTTGACTAAAGGTGGTGGTAAAGCACTTTTTTTTCCATCCGCTCTAAGCTTTGCTCTATCAACGTCAAATTTTCTTGTAACTTTAATCCAGATGCCTCTAACGGTGGATGACCATCATTGGTTATAGAACTACGTACTGCCGAGCAATAATCTTCAATAATGTTTGCCAAATCCTTATCTTCATTGGTAACACTACGTTCAATGTCTCGTAATCCTCTAACTTTTTTCTTTAATTCCTTTTTTGCATGTCGATCCGCCTCATATATGGGTTTAATTGCCTCCTTTAGGTAATGATAATGACATAAACCATGAGCAATACTAGGTAATGCTAACCTAACAGCTTTGCGAATTGATTGTTGTCCATCACTAACAACGCCATCAATTGGTACATTTAGGGTATTAGTTACTTCTAATAATAACGCCACTAAATCTTCATTTCTTGATGATAATAAGG
>NZ_WBKM01000130.1 GCF_015714725.1 Nostoc sp. WHI | reverse complement strand
TTATTGCTATTGGGAGTTGACCCCAGCCATGCCCGTAAGCTGACTGGACATCAAAGCGAGAAGGCGTTTCGACGCTATACACTCCGTAGCGAACAGGAGGCTGCGATCGCTGCCTACTATCGTGCAATCGGAGAGGAAGTGGAGTAAGGTATGCCCAAACCACTTGATCCCAAGTGTCAGTTATGTTCCAAACTACCAACAACGAAAGCCAAAGTTTTACATGGAACAGCAGGGGATGGGTGTTGGAATCCAAAAGTCTGCCACAATCGCCGTTCGTTCTACCGTCGCCGGAGTGAAAATCATTCAGCAGAAATTGATGCGATCGCAGTCGAACCACCAGCAACATATTTTGCAGTGCTGTATTTGTATAAAGAACCAGGGGATAAACCATTACACGCTATGTCGGCAGAACTCTGGCTGGGGCAAAAGCCTGTTTGCCGCTTAGAACCAATTCACTGCTTTGGGTTAACGGCGGGTAAAATACGCACTTATACAGATCAGGTGTTGCAGGCATTTGCGAAACAATATGGTGTTTCACTATATCAATATAAGGATATGTTTGAGATTACCTCAAGCTACTGCCCAGTGCGTCCTTGCCCTCTACATCCACAATCCTAGAGATGACCACATATCGGCAATTAACAATCTGGGACGTGCTTGATGAGTTGTCCGAATCTCCAGCGACATCCTCACTTGTACCAATGTGGGAATGTTTAGATGCCGAGCTAGAAAATTTACCCTTGGAGGCACAGTTATTAACCGCAGCGCTTGCCTTCAGTCAAATTGCGGATATTCTGAAGTCTCGTGCCGAAGTACTGTTGCAAGATACCCGCGATCGCAATAGCCCAAAGGGGCCAATTATTAGTACCGATATATTCGCTGGGTTGGTGCGGACAACAATGCACCTAGATTTAGATGATTTGATTGAACCGCAAACACCACAAACCTTTAAACCACACAGCCCACACCAATTTTCATATCCTACTGAGTCGGGTGATTCTGTAGTAGCACCCGTTGAGAAAGCGAATGTTTTGGCAATGCTCGATGAGGTAACGAGTTTAGAAGATGTTCACAAGCTGGCGGGTGATGAAGATGTGGAAAAATGGCAGAGCGCGATCGCTAACCACCTGATAAATGTCAAAGATGAGATTTCTTTAGTTAAACTGCAACGTGTGTTGCAAATGCCGATGGTAGAAGTATGGTTGGGATTATTGCTGGGTGGATTTACACTAGAACAGCGTGGTGATTTTTATCACAACCATAATGTCTGGGTGAAAAGTTCTCCAATTACTACTAATAACAATACATTCGCCATATAGGAGAGTCCACGAACGCTTACCGCTTTGATACACAGACGTTTTTTGTTGCATTGTGTATTTGTTGTATTAACCTATTGTTTACTAGCTGTATCGTCACTTTTGCTGCTGACAAACAAGGTTGTACTCTCTCTCAACAGCCACCAGCAGCAAAGCGTGCAAGGATGACAGATAAGGTTTGGCAAAATCCCCAATTCTTGCAACTGCAAAATACTTGAAACCCTTGATTTATCGTTACAATAGTATTAGTAGTTAATAACCCCCAGAGGGTTAGTCTGAGCGCTAGTGAGCTTACTCGTCGTCAGGAGATTCCTTATCTTCTTCGTCATCCTTGTCAAAATTTGTATTGCTGAGGGGGACTTATGGGTGAATCGAAACGCCGAAAGGCAATACTAGGCAATCACTATGGTTTGCCTAATATTTTCAATGAAGTCCAATCAATGTGGACGCAGATTAATTTCTCGATCAAGCGAGTAAAAGATTCTGATAATGGATGTTTACTTGTTCAGTGTTCCAACAACGACCGAGGATTCCATCAAGACACTATTGCCCAACTTCAAAAAGAAATAGAAAATTGGAAATGTGATTTGGATATTCCTATCTTGATCCAAGTTCTCCCAAGGGGAGTTAAAAATTCAGAAACTAAACTTTTTGATGGGTTCGTTACCCTTTGGTGCAATTGTCCTGAATTTGAATTGTGGCGAGAAATATTTGAAACTAAACGAGTTTAGTGAACTTTGTTGCATTAAATTATTGTTTCCTAGCTGCACCATCATTTCTGTTGCCTCCACTCGATTTTGTA
>NZ_WBKM01000072.1 GCF_015714725.1 Nostoc sp. WHI | reverse complement strand
GATTTTGATGAACGGTTGCACCCAGACTTAGTAGCTTTAGCACAAGCGGGGCGCAAGTTCATAATTCTTTTCGATTACGAAACCAAAGCTAACACCCGTTGGTCAGTTTTTCAAGCAACAATGCGGACTGGCAGAGCAATTGAGGCACAAGGGTGTGTTTGTGAAGTGGCATTGTTGCCAGGGCCAGAAAAGGGTGTTGATGATTTCGTAGTTAGTCGCGGTGAAGATGCTGATACTTTATTAACTGCGATCGCTGATGATGCCAAAAGCCTTAAAGATTACCAGCGCTCGTATCGCACGAGAAAATGGGGGTTAACCAAATATAAACCCGATGTGACAGTTAATACTCGCTATCTAACTGACGCTTTCATCAAGAAAGAAGCCGATTCAGACCAAGGGATACAGCATCAAACTGAGCTTGATCGCCAGAGACAATGCATAGAGTTACCGACAACCGACAATCAACAAGAGTGCTTCAACCCAAACAGCCACTTGACAAACCCTGAAAAGGAAAAAGAAATCTTGACTAAGATATCTCGCTATCTTACCATGCCAGTATCAGGGCTGCTGGTACTATGGAGCGACATGGGTACTGGGAAAACTGAACTTATGCGCTGGTGGCGTAAGCAAAACCCAGAAGCTCGATTTCTTAACAATGGGCATCGCGTCAACCTGCTGAAAAATCTGGCTCTCCGCCTGGAAACCGCGATGTATTCAGACTTGGGTTACACAGGTTTAGCAATTGCCCAAGCTCTCAGTATTACTATCGACAGCTTGCATAAACTAAATACCCAAGCTTTAACCTACGGCTGCATCTTTATTGATGAAGCTTGCCAATACTTAGTGCATTTACTACATAGTAATACTTGCAAAGAGCATCGCGCAGCAATTCTGGAAGTGCTGGAATATATAGTATACAATGCACCCCTGGTTGTGATTGCCGATGCTCACATGGATGATTTGACGGTGGACTTCTTTCGGGCAATGCGACCATCAGGTGAAGTACCTTACATCATTAAAAACGAATGGAGAAATGGCGATCGCACTATATATTGGTACGAGGGTAGTAATTCTTCCGCTCTGGTTGCCCAAATCTCGGCGGCACTGATGGCAGGACAGAAAATCATGGTGGTTTCTGACTCCAAACGTTTCATTAAGAAACTTGAACAATCATTCTTAGTCCAAATATTCGACTCTACTCAATCAGCCGAAAATGCTTCTAGTCAATCTAATAGTGGCAAGGGTATACATCCGCCAAAACTTCGGATTTGGTCTGTCCACTCCGACAATTCCGGCAGTGATGAAAACGTCGCTTTCATCAAAGATATCACTAACGCTGTCAAAAACCTCGATGCCTTGTTTACTTCCCCCAGTCTCGGCACAGGAGTAGACATTGCTGAGTATCATTTTGATTTAGTATTCGGTGTGTTTCACGGGGTTTCGCAAACAGCTACTGAATGCGCCCAACAACTTTACCGCTATCGCCCGAAAGTTCCGTTTCATGTTTGGGTAGCCCCGCGCCCTCCCTTTGGTTATAAAGATACCAATGCTACCAAAATTAAAGAGCGACTTTTGCAATCGAACCAGATGACGGCTTTTCTAATTCGCATTGACAGAGATTCGGGTAAGCGGGGAGCGGAGAAAGATTGGGCGCTAGAGGCTTATTGTCAAATTCAGGCTAATCGTCACTATTCTCTGAATAATCTGCGTGATGATTTGCGATCGCTCCTCGCAGAAATGGGCAATACCTTTATCTCGGTTGGCGCTGATGATGATGCTAAAGCGACTGAACTTCTTGAAGAAGCTGCTGCTGCTTTGGACACGGCTTATTATTCGGCTGTTGCCAAGGCTAATAATATTACAGCGAGTGAGTATCGTCTCCGGCAGAGTAAAGATTATCTCAAACCAGAGGAAGTTTTTGAGAACGAGAAGTTTCGCATCTGGTCAGCTTATGGCATGGACGTTACCCCAGAACTGGTGGAAAAAGATGACGGCGGTCGATTAATTAGAGCGATCGCTGGCTTAGAGGCAATTTTATCAAAACCAGAGGGAGTTATTATTGATGATGCCACTGGTAGAGAATACCCTACGCCTCCAAAACTTGTCAGTGAAAAAGACCGCAGCGAACGAGATAATTTACCTCTATGTATGGACTGGGGCAATTACTCGGCACGATGGTTAGCCCGTTTCAACTTAGGGTTGCATCAGATCCTTGAGCGGTTAGTCACCGGGGGCGAAGTTAATGCCAGCGACCCTCTGTTAATAAATATGATTGCGATCGCCAAGGATTGTGCAGCTCATGTGAAAGCAATTCTTGGGTTTACTGTCCCCTCGGAATGTGAACCGATATGGTTGCTGGCCACTTTGGTGGAGCAGCTGGGGCTAAAGTTGACCTGCCGCAAGCAGGGTAAGCGCGGTGAACAGGTGAAAATTTATTCGTTATCTAAAGAGGAATTGGAATTTGCAAAACAAGTAATAGCTCATCGCCAAAGTAAACGGGAGCAAAGTGCGTCAAACCATTCTTATCAGGCTACAAGAGAGTCTGGCTATGGGATTGAGGCTGATAATTGCTCCGTATCCACCCCCCCCCAGAATGCTATAGGGAAACCCCATGAGCAGGGGGGGGATACTACGGAATTTGACCCTCCCCCAAGGGATCGCACTACCTTACTCCACTGTGTTGAAATGCTACGAATCGGTATTAAACACGGAGTGGAAGCGATTAAGGGCATACTCAAGCGATGGGTTGGGGATTTGCGGTGGGAGACGGTGCTGGAGTTGGAAGCGATCGCGGCAAATGAACTGCGACTTGTGGAATCTCAAGTTCCTGAATTTTACACCTTGCTAAGTGAAGAGGTGTTGCCGATGGAGGGGGGCTAAACTTTCGTCATAACTAACTGCATTCTTGAAGCAATTTCTACTTTTGCTTTCAGCAATTGCGCTGATGTTGTCTTGCTAAATCGATTTTTTGGTAAAATGGGGTCAACAGCTTTCCTTTACTGAATTATCGGTCACTTCGACAAAGACAGGTTTCCCGAAGTCGTCTTCCGAAACCGGAGCAAGTAGCGCTAAGGATGATACCGCTCCCAATATTTGATCTTCTCTCACCTCCAGGTACTTGTATAGCTCGTCCAACGTGCGATGCCCAGAGATTTCCTGAATCACTCTTAAGGGAATTCCGGCATTACTCATCGAGGTGAGTGCTGTGCGCCGAAAGCTGTGAGAGCTTACCCCTTCAACTCCTACTTCTTTGCAAGCGACTCGCAATATCCATAGTGCCGAATCTCGGTGCAGGTGGTTATTGGCTCTTGAGTGGTCAGCATTTCCAGGGAACAACCAAGGAGAATCATCACGCGGTTTATATGCTTGCAACCTGACTCGCAATTCTTGAATTACCGGGATGGCACGGGTAGCCAGTTTCCCTTTCGTGTGACCTTTGCGAAAGATGATTTTGGCTCTGACTTTTCCTTTGGTATCATATACGTCCCGCTTAAGCAACGTCACTGCTTCGTTCACCCGACACGCTGTGTAAAGCATCACCGCAAACAGCGCTTTGTCTCGCAGTGAATCTACCCCCTGCGAGAACAGAAGTTGGATTTCCTGCAAAGACAGAATCTTTGCTCGACCATGCCTATCAATTTTCAAGGTTGCTGTCCCATCAACACCCCGCCGTGTTCTTATTATCCCAGTCCACGGGACAGGTTTTGCCAAGGGTGCAATTTTCGCAGCTATGCAGATGAGCAGTATGGGTATTAAATATTATCAGCGATTAGCGGAATCACTGATAATATTTAATACCCAATGTCTGGCGAATATGGTTGATGCTGGAATTGCTATGGGGTGATGTCTATATTTATTCGCAATCGCCAATGGTAGCCGTTGGCAGTAGTATATCTTCATAAAAGCGATCGCTTGAAGAATGCGCTGACACATTTGGCGATGATAGCATCAAGGTAATTCATCATGACAAATTACACGATTTAATAAGCGTAGACAGTCCAAGTTTACCTAGATGATACGCGAACATGAGCAATACAGGGCGTAAAAAAAATTAGCATCTTTCAACTGTGACCAAAGGATGTGGGAGGAGTTTATCGCCTGTTGCAAGTCGAAAGGCACAACGGCAACAGCCACGCTGCTCGAATTTATCGATCTCTACTTAGGCGATTCCCAAGATAAGGCTGATGCAATAGGTGGTAATAATTTAGACGAACGCCTAGACTCAAAAATTAAGGCAAGTGTAGAGAAGTACTTAGTTGATAGTTACAATAGTCACAGCAGTCCTACCAATGAAATGATAAAAGCTATTTGCTCACGACTTGATAAGCTCGAGTCAGAGTTTTTAAGTGAATTTAATAGTAATCAAACTACAGAAATTGATAATCTTGCCAATTTAGAACAAAAAGTGGAGAGAATGGCAGCCCGAATGACACAGTTGGCTGAGGCGATTATTAAAATTCAAGACTATCTCAACAACCAACAAAAGCGGGGACAGAAATCGTACTACAATAATTCATCCTTCAAAGCGCATACTCCTAGAATGCAACCGTTAACTGAAGAAGGTTTAGCCAAGAGACTTGGTGTAAGTGAAGAAAGTGTACGCAAGGAGCGAATTAATCTTCCCCCACCGCTTTTTGTAGCATGGTGTAAGGGGAAGGATAGAGCAGGGTTGGGGTGGGAATTTAACGAAAATACGGGATTATATCAGCCGGTAAGTTAGTATTTTTATTCTTTTCAAGAATTTCGGAATTTACACTGACTCGCCCGCCGAATAGAGTGATTGCAGATAATGACAATTAGGAGCTTTAGGTGCAGCGAAAAATTGAATTAAAAAGGGGTTTTGATAATACAACTGTTGAAGCATATTTGGTTGATTTAGAACAAAGACATGTTGATGATTATGTTAATGAGTGGGTCGAAAAATTAAGGTTATTTAGTCAAGAAGATAAATACTGGGACTGGATATTTAAATTAAGATATATTGGCAATCAACAAAATCTTGAAGGTTACGCAGTTGAGTGCGAAAACAAAACTCAAGGATTGATGATAATAGAAACACAAATGCACGGTTCTCGGTTGAATATTGGTAAGAGGTTAGTTTATATTGATGGCATTGCCACTGCCCCCATTAATCGAATCGAGATTCAACGCCCACCTCAATTCAAAGGTGTTGGTCAAGCACTGTTAAATTTCGCAAGAATTAGAAGTGTTGAGTTAGGGTATGAAGGTAGAGTTGGGTTGCATTCCTTACCAAGGTCTGAAGGATTTTACGAAAAACAAAACATGTTGAACTGCGGTTCGGAAGAGGAATATGAGAATTTAGTTTACTTTGAGTATGGTGTATTGAGACGAAGATAAAGTCCGATCGGGTAAAAATTTATGAACCATCAAGAGCAAAAGGATAATTTTGAGGCAAACGAGTCAATAACAACCCAAGAAGCTATAGATTTACTTTTTGGTGAAGGATGGCTCGAAGAGGCTGTTTGCATCGAAGATGAAGCAAATTGCACGATTGGCGCTGGTTTGGATTGGGGTAATGCATTACCACCTTTAATGCTCAATCTTCCTTTATTTGGCCGCCTATCAACGCTGCGTGTATCTCTCAACCGCGAGGTCAGGCTAATAATTGAAACATGGGATTTAGGTATAGGTACAACTTCTGCAACAGAAACTGCAAGGGTACGCATTAAAGAGCGGTTGCTATCCCCTTCGTCTGAGCTAATACCTCACTTGGAAGCTACTTTGTTGCAAGATGATTTATACAATGAAGAGTTTATATCTAACCGAGAAGCTCTTAAATCCTTACTTGCAGTAGTTCTTACTGATTCTGATAGAGAAGAAATTGCAGAGAAGGCTGCTAATTCAATACGCACACAAGTTATGTCTCAAGTGGATTTTTTCGGAAAACTTTCTGCGTAGATATAATCACAATAATATCGCGTCAAATTCAATCAAATTTATCAAAGGAGCGAACGCGTGAGTAGAGGTCACTCTACATCGCTCTTAGCCGCATTACTCTTATTCAATAGCTGGGAATTAAATCGCATCGCAACGCATTTTTATAATGAGGAAAAGCCAAGAGTGAATCCTAACCTGAAAGTTTTAAAAGTTGAATTTCAATAATTTTGCTCAAACCAATTTGGCTGTTGGGGTTGTTGTTAGACCAACTGGGGTTAAAGTTAACTTACCGCAAGCAGGGGACAAGGGGTCAACAAGTTAAATTATTTTCTTTATCTAAGAAAGAATGAGACAAGACTTGCGTTGGTTGGTGTGCTGGAGATGGAGGAAGTCGCCGCGACTGAACTGCGATCGCTCTCAGCGACTGTGCCTGATTTTTACGATTGCGTCTTCTTCCATTCTTCGAGAGTCAAGCAAGTTTTCCCAGTGGGTATTAATCCTGTGGTTGCTGACACACCGAAATTTGTCAGCGCATAATTTTCTACTTCTGCGTCCTTGAAGGCTTGTTCTACTACTGTTTGCTTTTCCTGCTTTGACAGAGCTTCAATCTTCACATTTGCTGCGGTAGGAACAGCATTCGTTTTATCTCTGGTGAAATTCTTTACATTATAAAATTGCTCTTGTTTTGGCTTACCTGAGTTCAAGCATCCTTTAGACTTGACAAACAATCCTGTAGCCCAATAGCTATTAACAAAGTGTTGCTTATTAACAAACTGCACCCCATTAGCTGCCCAGATGTAAACAGGATCAACATATCCTTTAGTTTTGGGAATTTTAGTTTCGCTACATCTTACTCCATCCCGCAGACGACTTCTATAATCTCCGCATACCTTCCAAGTTATTCTATATAAGTTAGGTGTCTCTTCTACATATTGCCTTATTTGCTCCTGTACTTCCTTATCTTTTTGGCTTTGCACATCAGTTAACTTAGCCCCATAATCATTCTCTGCCTGAGTAACGTTGTCCGCATCAGACTGGCAAGCTCCTAAGCATAGTCCTACACCTATTGAAACAAGTGCTGTAAATATTTTTCTTTTACTCATAAATACTCCAACAAATGATTATGAAAATTAATTCCCAATTTCCTTGCTTGACCAAATATCTACTTCTAACAAATGCTGAAGTACAAGCTGCAAGTATTATACATATTTGTTCTATACATGCAATCAAGTTTTAACAGTTTTTAGTTATGATGCAAAACATGGTGAGGTATCGAAGGGAAAGTTCAATTTATGGAGGGCAGGGATACTTAAATCAATTCGCAATTCGCTTTTTCGCCCATGACGCTCTCTACGAGACGCTGCGCGAACGCGGACTCGCTACCGCTACGCTAACGCAATTACGTTTTGTAACGGGGACTTAAATCCCCAGACTTTGTTAAAACTAATTTCGATATGTCAAATCATAAAACTAGCCAATAGTCAATGCCCTATATTTGGCACTTACTGAAGATGTTGCACAAATACTTATACCAATAAACGATTAAGGATGTGAGTATATCAAGCACAAAGACTGATAATACAACAAAGAATTTTTATCTACGTAGATTATTACTGTTAGAAATATTGCTACAGTACTACAGTTCTGTTTTTTTCAGTACCAGAGTGTGTGGATTTTGGGGTTGACTTATTTAAGAATGTGCCTATCCCTCAAGACATCGTTCAGGAGAACGAAAGCAGATGCGTACTGACTACGGATACACAGATTTTGCTGCTTCAGCAACAGGAACACTTTTACCTGACTCTAAGAATGACAGGGCGAAAAAAAGCACACTTACACTCATGGGTGTGACTGGTGTGTTGATGATAGCAGAGATGTCCGTCCACAATATATTGATGGGTGGATTTATGATTGCGTCTGCCATCGTGATTGCCTTGCCAAAACAGTCACAAGCATTATTTACTAACTTCGATAAACTACAACGAAAGTATGGAGTTAATCTCTATGCTGTCTTGTTTGCGCTGTTAGCAGTAATTTGTCTAATTGATTTTGCGGCGGCTCCAGCTAATGCTCAGTTTTTCAATAATGCTCAAACTTGGATGACCACCACTTTTGGTAATGCCAACAATGGACAAACATCAGAAGTTATCGCACTTTTTTTCAATGTATTGAGAGCTTTATTCCTATTATATGTTGGGATCAGTTTAGTTCGGATTATTCAATCTGCCCGGAATGATGAAGACTGGCAGACACTAGCAAGAACTCCATTAATCATAGTTATGGCAGTTTTTGTTGGAGATTTAATTACTGGTTTGATTGTTCAGTAAAAAAGCTTTACAGGTTATCAGTTATTGATAAATACGCATTTGGATTAATAGCTGATAACTCTTTATTAAATCAATAAATATGTCAGAGAAACATGGTTTTCGTACAGTGAATCGGATTTTAGGAGAAAGACCAAGATTAGGGCCATTCCCTGCCGACCAAATATTTCCCTGGACATTAATAGCAGTAGTCAATGTATTTATCTTTAATTATTTGCTGAAAACAAGTTGGTTAGGTACAGGATTAAGTATTGCTTGGGGATGGGCAACATGGTGGACAATTTCTACAAATAAAGACTTTTTCGGTAAGTTTGTCAGCGTCCCTCGGATTAGTAGGGGATATATGAGACATAAACCAATTCGCAATTCGCAATTCGCAATTCGCAATTTTGAAGATAATTAAATTTCAGTTATTGGTAAAGTTATGCCAAATTCTTCTAAGAAGGTTAAAGATAAATTAGGTAAAGGAGCATTGGAAAACGAGCAGATTAGTGTTGTGAAAATGCTCACTCCCTTTGAAGATATTATCCATTTAGCGGGCATTTGTGACCTCAACTTAGGAGATAGGCAGGGTGTAGGCGCATTAATTCTCAAAAAAGGTGAAAATATTCAAATCAAATTCTGCTTTGATTGTTTAGGGATTCATCCGAATTTAGAATCATCGCAAATGCTGCCGCTCTTTGAGGGCATAGAAGCGGGACTAAAAGAAATTCCCGAAGGCGAAAGCCTCACAATACACTTAGGGTCTTTTACCTCGGATTATTATAGACAAAAGGAACTATCTTCTTTAGAGTCAAATTGCTCTCTTGAGCCGTTAAAGCTATTGATTCGTAGTGAGAGATTGCGAGTTAAAGAATTAACTCAAAGTGGCACTAGAAAAAATAAGTTTCTCAGGCTATGGTGTACGTACACTGTTGTTTCTGATGATGAACGTTCTCATGATTTTATCGAATCGATTATCAGAAAATTAGAAAAAGGTTGGTTTTCTTTTACTGGAGAAATCCATGCCCATAATAATACCAGAATTGAAAATATCCTCCAAAATTCCTTTAGCAATGGCTTTTTGCAATGGTCAGCCATACTAAGTAATAAAATGAAACTTGGGATTAGGGTGCTGAGTGCCCAAGAAATATGGGAAATAAATTGGCAGCAATTCAATCTGTCATCACCACCAGCAATTCCTAATCCTCTAAAGATAGATTCTGCCAATGGACTAGTAGAAACTCAAACTAGTGATTTTCATATCCGCCACCAGATATTAGAGAATGAGCTATCCGTGCCATTCTTTGATAGGAAATGGGTAAAAATCCAAAATAAATAT
>NZ_WBKM01000243.1 GCF_015714725.1 Nostoc sp. WHI | reverse complement strand
GCTTACCAAAAAGCCTTGGGTGTAGAAGCTGTGCGTGGGGCTATTGGTAAAGAAATAGAAAATTGCAAGACCTCATCTCTGACTCCAGAAGAATCTATTAAATGTTTGGAGGATGCTAAAAATAGGTTAAGCCAAGAGTATCCTAGTTATTTTACTGGTTCTAGTGGACCTTTCTCGTGGATAGTTCAAAAGATTGACAGAATTATTCAAGCACCAGTTGATGCTATCAATAGTGGGGCTAATCCTCTACAAGTAATATTTTCTCCTTTCAGTGCCTATATTGGTTCTTCAGTTATTGAAATTGTTTCGATTGTTTTGATTGGTTTGAATGGAGCTTACCAATGGGCGATTGAACTAACGATGCTGCTAACGGCACTTATCGGACCTTTAGCTGTGGGCGGTTCTTTGTTGCCTTATGGCGGTAAAGCAATTTTTACTTGGCTAACTGGTTATTTTGCTGTAGGTATGGCGAAGCTTTGTTTCAATATTATTGTGGGATTTGCTGGGCAATTAATTGCTACTTCTAGATCAGATCAGCCTCTATTTTTTCTGTTTACGATTGGCATTTTTGCTCCTTTCTTAGCCACTGGATTGGCGGCTGGTGGTGGTTTAGCTGTACTCCAACAAATCAATAAAGCCTCTGAAACCTATAGCTCAATTGCTATTGATGCTAGCAAAGCAGTATTTACAAGGGGTGTTAGTTTAGCTTCAAAATTCAAATAGAGGGAACAGGGAACAGGGAACAGGGAACAGGGAACAGGAAACAGGGAACAGGGAACATAAGAGTAAAATAAGGAGTTTAAAATGTCAGATATTAGTGATTTTAAAGACTTAAAGATTTGGCAAAAGGGCATGGATATAGCAGAAAAGTGCTATTTCTTGACTAAGCTTTTTCCTAAAGATGAACTATATGGCATGGTACAACAAATCAGGAGGTCTGCGGCATCTATTCCAGCTAATATAGCGGAGGGATATGGAAGAAGAACAACGCCTGAGTATATGAGATTTCTGAATATTACCCAAGGGTCAATTAATGAATTAGAAACACATATTATTTTATCTCAACGGGTGGGATTATCTAAGGAAGCAGATATAGAGCCGATTATTTTTTTACTCCGAGAGGAGAGTCGCATGATTATTGCTCTTATTAAAAAGCTACAGCAATAATTTCTGTTCCCTGTTCCCTGTTCCCTGTTCCCTGTTCCCTGTTCCCTCACATAACGTAACCGTTCACAGGATAAGAAACGCTACAGTCAAAAATGGGTTACTGAGGTGGTAGATTAAGAGGCATGGATGAAAACTGCCTCGCCTACGGAATTGAAATTTCCGACTCAGATTGGGAAAAGACTCCAGCCAGCATCAAACAACTGGTGGAGAAAATGGGGCAGCATATAAAGCAATCAGAAAAAAGGCTGGCGGAACTTGAGGTCAAATATCAAGAGTTATTAGAAAAAATCAATTGCACATCAAAAAATTCCAGCATTCCCCCATCGTCAGATCCACCTCATGCGGAAAAAAAACCAGAAAAAAACAAGAGTGGTAAAAAGCGAGGAGGGCAACCAGGACACAAGGGTCATAGTCGGTTTTTGTACGA
>NZ_WBKM01000371.1 GCF_015714725.1 Nostoc sp. WHI | reverse complement strand
GAGACGTATAGCAATGTTAGGTAAATGGCTTCCTGGTTTATTTGGTAGTAAAAATGACGGTATAGTTTCAACAGATTTAAGAGTGGGAGATGCTACCCAAATTGAGGGAAATCTACCTTCATCAATCCGCGATCGCTACACATTACCTGCTTACACTACAGCACAGCAAGTATTGGATGAGGCTGAGGTGGCTGGCACTTTGAAGGCACAGAAGTGGCTACATACAAAGTTCTCCCGGCACAAGCTCAAACAGTTGCAATCTTTGGCAGAAATGTATAAAAACCAATTGGCATATTCCCAAGAAGCCATGAAGGTTGAGGAAGATTTGCAGCGTACCAGGGCGTTACATGGGGAAGCAGTGATTCGTCATGCTTTCGGTTCACAGGAACTAGACTAAATCAATTTCCTTATATGTTGCTAACAAGCTTTTTGACGTAATTGGAGTTTCTTTTGAGCAGAACGAATTAGAAGGTGGTTATCTTGCCAAGCATGAACATAAGTCCCTAATCAGACCAACGTTAACTGCTTGCTGCATAACTGTTTTGAGTGATTGGGTAACAGTAAAGGAGGAATAAATTTATGCTACAACTGGCTCAGGTAAATCCAACTTCCTTCAGTCTGGTTTGATTATCGTTTGCTGTTATGGCTGTCTTTGGGGCGCAGTTATTGGAATTGCGACATTATTTATTAAGCCCAACGTGACTGTGGCGGCGATTGGGTTGGGTTTTACGGCTGGGGTGTCTGGGAAATTGCTGGTTTAAAAAGGTGAATAAGTTGAATCGGTGTGAGATAGGTTTAAGAATTAGCAAACGTGACTTTGATGGGATAAAGTTTCACTCAACAAGCAGGTTGGGAAACATTATTAGCATTTTTATTTAGTTAAAAGAAAAGCTACAAGGTGAACCCGTGAGTTAAGATTACAGTAGTCATCTGCATAGAAGCAAAAACTGCTATGAGCGATAGAGAAACAGTCCTTGAACTTGTAAAGCGCTTGCCGCCAAATGTGTCTCTGCGTGAGATTGTTAGAGAAATTGAGTTTATCGCGG
This sequence comes from Nostoc sp. WHI, assembly GCF_015714725.1. Classification (GTDB taxonomy): domain Bacteria; phylum Cyanobacteriota; class Cyanobacteriia; order Cyanobacteriales; family Nostocaceae; genus Nostoc. Next base: position 2,237 of record NZ_WBKM01000371.1, on the reverse strand, counting down.
CTGTAAAAGAGGGTTTAGAAGAGATTGACCAAGGACTTGGAGTTTCAATTGAATCTGTTGAGCAGATGATCGAAGCATGGACTACCAAGTAGTTCTTTCTCCCAAAGCTGTGGGAGATTTAGAAGCGATTGTCAGGTATATTGCTTTAAGCAATCCTGAAGCTGCAAGGAAATTGGGTCAGCGACTTCTTGAAAAAAGTAAGGAGTTGAGTCAATTTCCATTGAAAGGCCAAAAAGTACCTGAGTTTGACGACCCTAATATCCGTCAGCTTATTCTCAAACCATATCGTGTTGTTTACAGGGTTGAAGATGAGAAAAAGCGGATCAGTATTGCTAGATTTTGGCATTCGGCACAAGAGAATCTTGAGCTTTAGAAATATGCAAGTTCCGGTTAAAATAAAACAATCAAATCCTGGATTATATCCCCACTTGTTTCAAAATTAAGTACGCTAAAATATCATCAATAGGCATTATATTACGCCACGATTTATTCAGCGAATCGACAGTAACATCGGCGTAGGAGAAAACTGACTCCAATCAAACTGATAGACTTGTCAAATTTTTATTAGTTCTGGACTGCCTTGCTTACCTAACCCCTGTAACAACCAGTCCACACCTCACTGTTCGCCACTTGATATAATCGCCGTAACCTCAAACACAACTGCTGGATCAAGACGCAATCTTCATATTTTAGACAATTTATTTACTTCTTTATATCTATGAAATATTTGCTAGAAATCAGCAAATCTGAATTTAATTTTTCTTTATTACAAAGAGATGATAATTTCATTGAAGCTCAAATAATTATTCCATTTACTCATCAGGAATTATCAAAAGCTCTCATCTTACTTTCACAAAAAGAATGGCAGCAACAGATAGAAAATTATCGCTTTTCTTTTAAGAAGGCAAATAATGAAGATGCTCAAATCAATGAGATTCTCCTAGAAATTGAATTTTATCAAACAACTGATTCCATCTATATAGCAATCCTAAATGAGTCGTGAAAAATATAAATAAGGAAACGAACCGCCAAGAACGCCAAGGACACAAAGGGAAGAAAGAAGAAAGAGATATAGAATTTTCACAAATGATTTAGGACTGTTATATATTGGCGAAACCAGACTATATTATGGGAACTAGCCAAGTTAGAGTATTACAACATGCGCTGCGTCAGGGCGGCGGCGAAACCGACGGACGCAGATATTAACAGGAGTTGGACAACGGAAAACGGCCCACGGACGAAGATTATCGCGGTAATCCATAATTAAAAATCAAATTGTGTAAAAAATCACCAGCGCAAACTTTCCCAGCAGCGCTGGTGTGGTTCCCTATTAAAAATCCAATAAACATCACACAGACTTATTGCTGTATAGGCGATCCTCCTTCAGTAACGGCTAAATCTTCACCCCAGCGAACTTGGGCGATCATGGCTTCAATCAAACCGGCCCTGTCGCCAATTGGTAGACCCTCGTTGATTTGCTTGGCAAGGCTATAAGTCTGATCGAGGACTAGCCCAGGGCATTCAACGGATAATTGCGCTGCAATAACAGAAATCAACACCAGTTTGTCTTTCTTGCTGAGTTTGGAAAAATCATCTCCGTCAGTTTCTTGCAGGGATTCCAGGAGTGAGTTATTCGCCGTCTGCCTCCTCCTCTTCGTCTTCTTTCGTGCCGATGACAATAGTCAGTTTGTCGTTTTCAAACCGAAAATCAACGATCGCAAGTTACCCGTCATTTACAACTTTTATCTCTATCACCAAAACAGTGCTGAGTGCCGAGTAACGAGTGCTGAGTAAAAAGTAAAATTAATTGCACTCAGCATATAGGGTCTGAATCCTTACAATTTATTTATGAAAAAAATAAAAATATTTTTTTTGAGACACGTAGTGCAAGAAAAAATATGTCCTTGTTTCAATCCCCTAGTTTTATAGCAACCGCCAAGATGGTTAGGACAAACAGTATAATCTCTAATGAAAGTAAGATTAGATACGGATTATATATTCAGTATAAAAACAGATTATGGCAAAACCGTACAGTTACGACTTACGTCAGAAGGTAATTCAGGCAATCGAGTTAGACGGAATGAAGAAGAGTGAAGCGGCTCAAGTTTTTCAAATCAGTCGAAATACAATCAACCTTTGGCTTCAACGAAAAGCCAGCACGGGAGATTACAAAGTGTTACCAAGTCAACCACCAGGAAATAGTCATAAAGTTACTGACTGGGAAAAATTTAAGAAAT
>NZ_WBKM01000175.1 GCF_015714725.1 Nostoc sp. WHI | reverse complement strand
GTGCTATATCCTTGACCAATGGTAATCGGTTTATTTCCTGCTATGGATGTGCCACTATGTTCATAAGTCCTCTCTTGTAGCGTTACTGCATCTGGGCGTGACCAGTTTGTGTGATCTCCTGCTAACAACGGTCGTCCCTCTACTGGTATTTGTTTGATATATAGCTGCATCAATTTCTGTCGCTGCGGTCTGCTATCTTGTAGCGCTTCATAAATACTTGGCCACTTGCGTCTGAATATTGGTGATAAGGATAAATCTGCTAATGAATAAACATTGCGGGTCAGCAATATCGCATCTGTTAATTCAAAGGTGGCATCTTTGGCTCTACCTAAATATTTGTAAGCTACTTGACGAAACTCTTCAAGTCTGGCATTTTTCATGTTGGCAGGTGAGTAATGGTAGTTCTTTTCTCACCTTCTGCCAAAAGGGGGACTGTATTCAATCAGACACCCCTTTTTTCTTGATCATTCCCAATCTGATAATGATAATCGAATAAGGGGGGTGGGAGAGAAACGAGCGTCGCTCGTTTCTCTCCCACCTTTTCATGATTATCATTATTGTATTATTATCTGGAGCAGATATACTACAGACTTGTTAAAGTCGCGGATGCTTTGACGGCTGACAAGATAATATTTTTAATCTCTAATTCCATTTGATTTGCGTTCTCTCATATCGCTTTTAGTCTAAACTCCAGTATGTCAATTTTGCTAGATAATTCTAGCCGCACGATGCCATGCAAATCGTGGTAGCCAAGTTGTTGCGCGGAATGTTGAGAATCACCCGATTTCAAATACCACGAGTATTGGGATCTATCTTTAATATGAAAAATAGGCGTGCGCTGTCCTGGTAATAATTTCCACAGGAGGGCAGCATAATTTTCAGACAGGTATTGTTTGTGCATTGTCTTGATGTAGCCCAAGGTAGATGTTGGCGATTCATATCGCAATGCACCATCCCGAATTACCAAAGTATCTGCATTTTTTACATTTACTTTGCTTACTAGCTGTTCCTCTGCTGCTAGCATGGCATTTTGGACAATTGCACCCCGTGCTTCGGGAGTATTCGGTTGATTGCTTTTAATTGCCGTGTAGAGTAATTCTGCTTTGCTTCCCAAAGGACAAGGGATAGGTGTTGATACTGCATCTTGCTCTCCACCAAAACCCAAAACTCGACGAACATCAATTTCAATGCAACTCGCTTTGGGAATAGTCCGATCCACTACCACAGCCCCCACGGCAATTGTTCCAAAAACACCGTATGTTATCGTGTTACCATCGCCACCGACAAGTGCAGCATCTAGCCGACGACGCCCGTCGATAAAAATGAGGTGATTAGGTAGCGATCGCGCCTGAGAAGACTCAAAACAATCCCAATTATCAGTTTCTACTATCGGGTTTACATCACTTTCAGACAGTGAAAGCTCTTCGCTGATTTGAATTGGCGGCTCGTAGTCATTTCCCCACGGTTCCAAACGAAAGTTATGCGATCGCCAAAAGTTACTTACATAATTATCCTCTAACATTTGGCTTTTGCTCAGTAAATACTCTGGTTTTAATAAATGCTATGTTTTCAACATTACTCTTATTAGTCTAAAATTGCCAACTTTATAGATTCATTTCATTGCATCAGTTGACTTGATTTATACAATACAATTTTCACTATCGAATAAATTTGGTGTTGCGCCTCTTGGCACAACTTTCACGTTGTGCCAAGAGGCAGTATGGTATTGAGCCGATATCTGAGTAATTTTCTGCAAAATGGTCTGGAAACCCTTGTACTGTCTGGTTTTGATAATTTGTCACTTCAGAGTCAAAAGCCAATGTTAAGCAAAAGAGTCACCCACCATTACCAACCAAAAACGCTTGTGGTCAGCCATCTACGGTTTTGAGCCAGAAGCGTTTCTTAATTTTTGATTGATGATGACGGAGATTCCACTTTTTTAGTCTTACGTGTAATCGATGCCTCAAAGTCTTCTAGATTCATTGATGTCTACAGCTTACGCCTAACACTACCTCAGTTGGTAGTGAGCCACGCTCATTTGATTGTTACCTCGCTTGAGCCACTACCGCCATAAAAATACCCCCAGAATATGGGGGCGATTGATGTGGTTAATGTGCCTAAAAGCACACAATCGAATAATGAGAGTTCGCTATAAGGATTTCTGTATATGTGCCCATCTTACAATCAGATGTCGGTGGATGTCTTCGGTGATTACTGACTCTTCAAAATAGCTTCATAACAACTTTTCAATAACTGTGCTTTTACACCGTTAACCATTGCAAAAATTTTCATCAACCTTTTTCAAATATTCAATCCGGCAGCAACCGCGCCGCCATTGGTCTTTAGTCAAAGGATAATAACTAGACCAAATACTTCCATCTGGCGCTGAATAAAAAAATGTAATTACAGCCGATTGAGAGCCAAAGTTACAGGTACTCACTTGTATCTCCTCCCCAAGAGCAAAGGTCTGTCCTTGACTATTAGTAACTGTCTCTAATTTTTTATATG
>NZ_WBKM01000034.1 GCF_015714725.1 Nostoc sp. WHI | reverse complement strand
TGCGGTAATTGTGGGTATCGGGGTACTCGTGCAGAAGACTTGTGTGAGCCAGTGGACGGCTACCGACTGACCTATGTGGGACGCACTGAAATTCAAACTGCTCACAATGTATATCTTGATAGTGAGTTCTTGGGAATTGTCTTCAAGGTCAGAAATGCTGATGAGTTATGGGAAAACGACCCTAAAACTTACTATTGGCGCTGTGGGGATGGGGTACAGTATTGGAGCGTAAAAGAGGCTATTGTAGCGCTCTCCAAGGTTAAGGCTGTGGAAGAAATGCCGCAAGTTCGTCGGGAGTTGGTAGCGGCGTAGATAAAAGGTGGGTTTTCATACCCACCATGCAACTATAACCAATCCTTGTAAAATAAAACACAGTTCGCCTTTAAAACATGAGTAGCAAGCCTTACGATCAGTTTTCTAAGGAATTATTAGAGGAGTTGTTATCTCCTTTAGGTAGAGTAGAAGTTAACAAACAAGTAACTGATGAAGCCAGATTTGTTGATGTTTTGTTTACAAGCGCACCAACTGCCCAAGCTCAAAATCTTGGATTGTTGGGTAGAATCGCTGTACTAAATACAGCACTCTTGGAACCATTCCGCAATCAACCAAGTAGGTCATTTCCAATTCGCAATTCGCAATTCGCAATTTGCAATTTTAAGAAAGGAACCAAATGTATGAATCAAAATATTAGTATTGCTGATAGAACAAAAGCCTTGGCGATAAGAATAGTTAAAGCTTGTACTTTCTTAGATGAAAAGCCTGGAGTTTGTCGAACATTATCAAAACAGTTACTCCGAAGTGGTACTTCTATTGGAGCTAATGTTAGAGAAGCCCAATCTGCTCAATCTGATAAAGACTTTCTCAGCAAATTGGAAATTGCACTTAAAGAAGAAAGAGAAACTGAGTATTGGTTAGAAATATTAATAGAATCGGAATTGGTTGAGAAGACTAAGTTTGAACTTCTTCTTCAAGAAACTAAAGAAGTTGGAAAAATTCTAGTTGCTTCTACTCGAAAAATCAAAGATAAAATAAACAATCGAAATTAATTGCGAATTGCGAATTGCGAATTGCGAATTGTTTTTGATGAGCAAGAATTAATCATGAATTTGTCACAAGCTTACGAACAATGGGAAGAAACCACTAAGCAGCAAGGAGTACAAGAGGGAGTACAACTTGAACGCCGTCAAGTTGTAGAAAACTTGTTAAGATTCCGGTTTGGTTTTGTGGACGAGGAACTCTCAAGAGTAGTCGATAGTTTGTTGCAGTTAACTCCAGAAGAATTTACTCCCCTGTGTCTTCAGTTATCTCGTGAAGATTTGCTGGCAAGATTTAATTCACATCAATAATCTATACAGGGCAAATAATTAGTAATAAAAAGCGCTTTTGTGAAATCAAGAGCGCTCTTTTATTGGCTCCACGCTTCATATATCACAATTAAACGGCTACGCCAATGCGAAAGTGAAATGTATTGGTATTGAACAATGAACCCTCAAGAAACATCAGATTTATTTGCTGCTTTAATGCGCCAAGAGGAACTACTCAAGCAGTTAGTTGCAGCAATCAATAAACCGAAACTGGGATTGCATTCTGAAGCTGGCAGTTGCAAAATCTACTGCAATCGTCAGCACGGAGGGCTGTGGTACACCCTCAGTAATAGTGAACCGAGTGCTGTTCCTCAAACTGCCTTAACGGGATATCTTAAAGAACTGCGGTTTGAGAATACAGAACGCCGTAAAAAAGAAACCTGCAAGTTGCTGATAACTATTCAAGCAGACCGGACGTATATCTTAGAGTCAGGCTACGACACGCATTTCTCAAAGTGCATACTTGCGGCGATCGCAACTTTGACCCCACAACAATTATATTCTCCCATCACACTACAGCCGCAGCCAGGGACGACAGATGAAAATGTGTTGTTCTGTCGCGTATGGGTAGAGTCGGAATTAGTCATGGCATCCTATAACGAGCAAACAGAGTGGCGACAAATCTGGGAACAGGCTTTAGCTGTAACAAAAGCTGCGAATGAGATAGCGTTTTAACTCGTTGTAAACAGGGTTTAGGCAACTGTAATTAGAAGTTGTTTAAGCCTTGTCTACAGCTTGCTGTGTTGTGTACTCACTACTACCAATCACAAAAAACCCTAACTATCTAATTGGTATACAAAGCAGGTAAGCTGAGGAAAGCACCTAGCAGCAGTAAAAAATTAGTGATAGAAAAGTTGCCTCGCCATCGCCCACAACGAAAATTCAGTAATGCCAAACGAATAATTTTAGAATGTTCGCTCATTGAATGTGTGCATTGTGGTGCAGAATTAGCGCTACGTAGACCAAGGCACATGCGTAAAACCATTCAAACAATGGATGGAGCGGTATTTGTGGCAGGTAAAAGTAAAGAATGTACCAATCCCAGCACAGTTTGCTCTTAAGAAAAAATTACAACAACTGTGGCACAAATACGGTGCTAATTTGTTGCACTGCTATGATATTCCTGGCTTGCCGCCAGATAATCTCAAAATGGAAGCTTTGTTTAGCCATTTGCGTCGCCATCAGCGACGAATTAGTGGACGTAAATCAACTGTCGAATTGCGTGATTTTGGACACTTTAAAGTTCTTTTTCTGGCCCAAAGCGAAAAACAGTTGCTTAAACAAATTCAGCAAGTACCTCTAGCCCAGTACAAAGCTCAACGTCTTAGATTAACTTTGGCCGAAGCTCCTCGCCAACAAAAACGTCGCCTTCATCGTAATCCAGCTAGCACAATACAAGCTTTGGTTAATCAACATACCGAACTTCTTACTGTGCTTGAGTCTCAAGCTCTTTCATACCACTTAGATAGCTAGGGTTTATGGCTGAATGCACTGCTGGGGTGTTTATAGTTGCGACCTGCAATGACCCATCAGCACTACCAAGTGAATTCAAGAGGAAGGGAAGATTTGACGAATCTTTCTTTGTTGATCTTCCCACTGAACCAGAGCGTGTACAGATTCTGGGGATTCATCTACAACGTTTTGGCATTCACTTGGAATCGGAGTACCTCGAAGCGATCGCAGCTAATACCGCAAAGTTTTCAGGAGCAGAACTGGAAACCCTCGCTTCGGAAGCTGCTTTGCTGGCATTCGATGAGGGTAGACCGCAGCAGGTAACGCTTGCTGATCTGGAAACCTGCCGTCAAACAATTACCCCGCTTGCGATTCAGGACGCGGCGGCAGTTGAAAGAATGCTTGCATGGGCATCCACCGCACGACGGGCTAGTAGTCCTGTGGTTGCAGGGAAAACTCAGTCTTTGCGTGCTGCTAAGTTTCGCAACATGAACTGATGAGAAAGCGATTGTCCCCTGATTCTATGGGGGCGATCGCTCTTTCCTTTAATAATTGATAACAACCTTTTAATAGTTAATAAGGCGAAGAAAGATGAGAACAGACTTAGTTACTTATTACGGGCAGACTCCAACCATTGACCAACTGGTTGATAACTACGGCGCACACTTAGAGAAGTTAAGCAGGGAAACAAAACTGTTATTACGAGTAACTCTGTCTACATACATTGTTATGCAGCAAGAGTACACCCCAACTGAATATCCAGTATCTACAGCTCTTGAAGATGGTTTGTGTGAGCTAGTAATTCCTGATTCTATTCCCCAAGATTTATACGATGTCTGCTCTGTTTTAAATGGACTAACAATAGACGAAACGGAAACAATACTTGAAGCTTTACAGCATCAAATTCGATGGGGCAACGCCCGCCAAGTGGTGAGTTGACAGGGTAAGAAACATGGAAATTTATTTAGTCTTTGTTGACGCAATTCAGAACAGCAATAAGTTCTGGGCGGCCATTGTCGAAGACGGTAACTTAACAGTACAGTGGGGCAGAGTTGGTTATCAGGCACAAACGAAAGTCCACTCATTAGCCAATCATCAAAGAGCGGTTGCTAAATTTCATAATCTGGTAGCCGAGAAGATGATGAAAGGCTACAGCGAAAGTCAGCCACAAATGGATGGCGATCGCAGTATTTCAGATATCAGACGAGCGATACAACTATTAAACGCTATACGCCTGGCTGTTGCAAACAGGAACTTCGGTAATAGCTACATACTTGCCCTTAACGAGTATTTGAAAATTGTCCCAACACCATTGGGAATGCAGATTGATCCTTACAGGGTGTACCGAACAGTTGTAGATGTTGACTATCAACAAGAACTACTCAAGTCTTTGCTGGTGAATGAACCTGTAGCTGTTCAGACCAAAGAATCGCCAAAATCTGAACCGAAAACTGTCAGCCTCAAGGCTATCAGCAAGAATTTCTGGCGGCATTTGTAATTTTAGAAATGTCACTTTGTAAGAGAGCCTAAAAAGCTACACTTCATTTTGAAATATTGTTTGGGTAAATCATGGAAATCAAGACTATTGCTGTCACTTACACACGTAAGTTCAATTTAGGCGACTACGAATCTTTAGAGTTAAGTTGCTCACTATGGGGGCAAATTGATCCAAAAGAAGAAGATGCACAAGGGACGACACAATTTCTATTTCAACAAGCAAAGGATTCAGTTAAGTCAGCTGCAATTCCAGTAATTAAAGCTTCTACCCATCAAATGAATAAAGCCAAAGCGTACAAACACTCTGCAAAAAATCAGTTTGACGAACTGGATAATTTCTAATAACTGAAATTCACCTTTTAAATTCAAAAATACTTTAGTCAAGCATTAATACTGCTTGGCTATTTTTTTCAGCCATCGCTTTGCTCCCTACAAACCACAACAGAAAAAACATCATGCCTAAAAAAGCTAACCCAGTCCCAAAAGACCATTCTCAATTATGCCTTCAGTACCTCAGTCGTTGCGGTGGCAGCGCTCGGTTATGCAGTATAAATTTTAGTCTGGGGGTGATTCAAACGTTAGTTAATCGCAATCTGGTAAAAGTGACAAATACAGGTGCAGGATTTTTTGTGGAGTTGAACGAAACCAAATGAAGATCCATAAAATGACTCATCAATCGTCTTTGCCTTCAAATACTCGTAATAAATTAGTTCTTCGTCGGACTCGAAAAAGATTTAGCCCCAAAGTATTCATTGACCTCACCATAGAAAGAACTGCAATCGCCTCTCTGCTTTTAACTGGGTTTTTAGGAGTTGGAGCAATGGGATGTTGGGGAATGGAGATTATCGAGACAAATGCTAATCCCAACATAATTATCTCTGGCTGGCAGTACCAGAAAAACAGAAGTCTTGGAGCTATGCTGGTCAGTTTTTCCGCCTTCTTAGGGAGTTCTTTAGTCGGAGCAAGTTTCAGTGTTCACCGGGACAAATTTTAGGGAGAGAAACAGCAATGGAAATCAAGTTAACCACATCAGAGATTCGGACTATCTTGCAAGGTTGTCAACATACATTGCGGCTTGTTGGGAGTAGTAAGGATTATCGCAGGCTTCAATCGTCCTCCTTCCTTTTCTACATCAAATGATGTGGTGCTAAATGATGCCTTTAATATCTTGGGAGAAGTTGTAGACGCAATTGTTCAGGTGGAGCAATTTAATCAACAAGGAGAATCCGGTCATGGAACAGGAAATTAAAAATGCAATTGGTTTGGGCAATCCTGAACTCGTAATAGAATCGAAACCAAAACCTGAACCTGAACCAAAACCAACAGTAACGATTTACGACTTCTCTTCTTTGTTATCAAAGCACGAACCACCGAAAAACTCGCTGCCCAAATATTTTCTTGCTGGCTACCATCATTCAGTAAAGCCTGTTCACAGTCATAATGCAAATTTCCACCCCCAACTAATACTCGACGTTCAATATCTACGGCAGTTTTGATGTAGAACTTGTGCTGTTGCAGCATTTGTTCAAGTTGTTCAGGGGTAGCGCTCTCGTGTAACAACAAAATCATGCAACTTAAAACCTCTATCAAGCAAAGGAATTTTAATTATGAAACAGAATCAAGTACAAGTAATTGTTGTAAGTTTTACTGGCACATTAGCGGCTATATCTATCGGGTATTTAGGAGTACAATTTTTTGGCAAAAATACAATGTACATGATTGCTACAGGAATGTTTGGGCTGGGTACTGGGGGATGTATTGGTCAGATTTTGGTAGAGAAAAGGCAGCAGCGAGTAGTACAAACACAGCCAAAACAAAGATAGGAGCAATCGTATGGAAACTTCAAAAATCATTACTGTCCCGAATCACTGGACATCACCAAAATACTCGTTAGGGCAAAGAACCAAGCAGGGA
>NZ_WBKM01000384.1 GCF_015714725.1 Nostoc sp. WHI | reverse complement strand
TACCGACCAGCCGTGCTGGACCGTCATCGAATCTGCGACGCTCTGCGCAAGGCAGGATACGAGGCGAGCGTTTTTCAAGATTCTGCAACTGGCGAGACCGGAAGTTCCCCCGTTTAGCCTAACGATAGATCGCTATAAACACTCTAACGCCCCCTCGGTTTGAGCACATTGACCGTCGGCGTTTTCTCCAGATCAGTGCTGGCATCAGTGCCTACTAAGCATTTTCTCGGGATTTGATGGCTGGAGGGAGTCGCGGCGACATTCCTTATCGCAAGCTAGGCCGACGGGTGTGGATGTCTCGTTGATCGGCCTAGGCAGCTACCACCTGGGCTCTGCTTCCGGCGAAAAAGAAGCCATCAAGATTGTTCGCAGCGCAGTGGATCACGGTATCAACTTCATGGATAATTGCTGGGATTATCATGATGGTAAAAGCGAGGTCTGGATGGGAAATTCTTTGCGAGATGGTTATCGCGATAAAGTTTACCTCATGACGAAGATCGACGGGCGAAACAAAGAAACCGCTGCCCGCCAGATCAACGAATCGCTCTCCCGTTTGAGGACTGATCACCTCGATCTTCTCCAGCTCCACGAAATCATTCGTCTGGATGATCCAAACCGCATCTTTGCTCCCGGTGGGGGGCCATCGAAGCCGTGGAAGCGGCGAAGAAAGCAGGAAAGATTCGTCACGTCGGTTTTACCGGCCATAAAAGCCCTAACATCCATTTGAAGATGCTAGCTATGGCGGAACAGCATGATTATCGATTTTATACTGTGCAGATGCCTTTGAACGTAATGGATGCGCACTTTGATAGCTTCGAGAAGTTAGTGCTACCGAAGCTGGTCGAATTGGAGATGGTGTTCTAGCTATGAAGTCGCTTGGCAGCGGAAGCATTTTGAAAAGCAAGTCGGTTGCGGCCACGCAATGTCTGCATTGCGCGATGAATCTGCCGGTCAGCGTGGTGGTGAATGGCTTTGAAAATATGAAAGACTTGGAGCAGGCTCTGGCCGCCGCAAAAACGTTCGAATCGATGGACGACAACGACGTGCAAAAACTGCTCTCGCTAACTCAAGGAGCGGCCGCAGACGGGAAGTTTGAACTCTGCAAGACGACCACCACGTTTGACGGCACAGTGCAGCATCCCGAGTGGCTGGTTAGCGAAGCAAGGTTCATACGCAAAAGAAAGGCGCTTGCCGAAACAAACGCCTTTCAGATTTGAGTTAGCTTCTGGCTACAGTTTATTGGGTGGGACCATCCTTGAGCATGGCCTGCCCCGTGGAATTTCTGCCTTTGATGCCTGTGGAGGTATCTTCTGGAGCCGTCTGAGGCGTTGGAGCTGTGCTTTGGCAAGCGCCTAACGACAAGATTGCCACGGCAGAGAGAGCAAGTAGTAGATTTTTATTCTTCATATACTAAATAATCGCTCCACACGCGACAACCACTTGTCAGGAAACCGCCCGGAGGAAACATCAGGCGTGGTGCACTATTGCAGGATGTTCGCGCTGCCAGATGCGATCCGAGAGAAAGCGGGAAGCGAGCGCCGTCCAACCTGTTTGATGACTCGCCCCTAGTCCTTTTCCGGTGTCGCCATGAAAATACTCGTGGAAAAGAATTGTTTCCGCAAAGTGAGGGTCGTTTGCAAAAGGCCACTCCGCACCATCGAACGGGCGCTGGCCGTTTTCGTCGCGGAGGAAAAGTTTAGCGAGGCGACTGGAGAGGTCTATGGCGATATCGCCCAAGGTTAGCATGTTGCCCGAACGCGTGGGATACTCCATCTGGAACGTATCTCCATAGTAGCGATGGTAGCGTTCCAAAGCTTCGATAATGAGGTAGTTAAGCGGAAACCAAATCGGCCCGCGCCAGTTGGAGTTCCCACCGAAGAGCCCGGAGGTGGATTCTCCCGGATCATAGCTCACCGTGGAGCTACCACCGTTGTAGTTAAAGGTAAATGGGTTCTTCTGGTGCCACTTGGAAAGAGAGCGCAAACCGTAAGGCGAAAGAAACTCATCTTCATCGAGAAGATAGCTTAAGGTTCGTTGTAAACGTTCCCGAGTCGGCATGGCTAGTAGGAGGTAATCGTGCGGCTGAGAGTTAGTTTCCAGGTAACTCATCTTGCCAGAAAGGTCTTTGCGATTTTCCAGGAACCACTTGGCCCGCTTTGCAAAACCGGGAAGTTTTTCCATAATGTTCTCATCGAGTAACTCTACAGCGATGATAGGAATGCAGCCAACTGCCGATCGAACCCGCAGCGGCTGCTGCTCGTGGCCAGTAAGCATCTGGTCGTAGTAAAAGCCATCGCTTTCATCCCAAAGGCCGCAGCCCGAAATCCCGTTGGTAGCGTCGCAGATACGGATAAAG
>NZ_WBKM01000022.1 GCF_015714725.1 Nostoc sp. WHI | reverse complement strand
CTGACCAATACATCCCCCAGTACCCAGCCCAAACATTCCTGTAGCAATCATGTACATTGTATTTTTGCCAAAAAATTGTACTCCTAAATACCCGATAGATATAGCCGCTAATGTGCCAGTAAAACTTACAACAATTACTTGTACTTGATTCTGTTTCATAATTAAAATTCCTTTGCTTGATAGAGGTTTTAAGTTGCATGATTTTGTTGTTACACGAGAGCGCTACCCCTGAACAACTTGAACAAATGCTTCAAGAGCATAAGTTCTACATCAAAACTGCCGTAGATATTGAACGTCGAGTATTAGTTGGGGGTGGAAATTTGCATTATGACTGTGAACAGGCTTTACTGAATGATGGTAGTCGGCAAGAAACTATCTGGGCAGCAAGCTTTATGCCTTTGACTGGAAGAATGATTTTTGAGTCAATGGTTAATCTCCGTCCCCGTCAGAATCGGTCAATGGAGCTTTTAGACTCTATCATTAGGGAAAGAGTAGCTCAAATTATTATCGAGTTCCTGGGAAATGTATGATCGAAGTGACACCAGAGCAACAAGTTTTTATGCAAGATGATGTGACTACCCGTTTGCATCACTTGGCAAATCACTTATCACAAATTCAGTCTTTGTGGACTGGGGCATCATCCCAGGAATTAATACTCGATCTGATTAAGGAAAGTCGGTACTTTCTTGAGTGGACTGTCCCCGACATGGTAAAAGCAGACGACATTGACCGAGCTTGTGAGTTAGTTGATTTAGGTCGTCTTTTAACTCGTTGGCTATTTCATTGGGATGAAATTTGGTTTGATGCCCAACAAAGGCAGTCGGCGGCTGGGCAAACTTCATATTGGTTGGGTCAAGTTTTGGAAATAGCCGATACAACACTTGAATCACTGAGCGCGTAAAATTTCAAGCTTCAGTTCTTTGCCAACTCCCGAATCTCTCGAACTTCCCGCCGCACAATCTGCCCTCCCAATTCCCGACGCTTGCCCAATGAATCAGTGAACACATATCGCGCTTGCATAGCGCATTGACGTTGGTGGCTGTACCGCAGTTGAACGCCACGAAACATATACAGTCTGCCTTTGGTTAATACAACATTTGACATTTTTGCCTCCCTTATTTTTTGATAGAAGCCTGACTTTGTTTGACCAACACTGAACGCAAGTACTGCCGACAGGCTGTTTCTCCCCGATAAATCAGAATCCGCAGCGCTTGTATTTCCTGCATTGGAGAAACACAGATTTCAGCGATGGCAGCAATCAGATTTTGTTGCTTCTGCACGTAATCTTGATGCTGCTGCTCTAACACAGCAATTTTGGAGTTTAACTGTTGTATCTGACGCAAGCATTGCGGCAGGGGCGATTCTTTGTTTTGAGAGCGGTTGTCCAAAGTCAATGTCATTTTGTTGATCCTCTAAATTTAGATTCTTGCTATTTACTGTTGAGTTGCCTGTTGTACAGCATCAATTGCGTTCACTATTTCTCCCAAAACATTGAACGCATCGTTTAATACCACATCATTTGATGTAGAAAAGTACTCGGATGATTGAAGCCTGCGATAATCCTTACTGCTCCCCACAAGCTGCAACGTATATTGACACCCTTGCAAGATAGCCCGAATCTCTGATGTGGTTAACTTGATTTCCATTGCTGTTTCTCTCCCTAAAATTTATCCCGGTGAATACTGAAACTTGCTGCGATTAAAGAACTCCCTAAGAAGGCGGAAAAACTTACCAGCATTGCACCCAGGCAGATATTTTTCTGTTGCTGCCAGCCAGAGATAATTATGTTGGGATTAGCATTTGTCTCGATAATCTCCATTCCCCAACATCCCATTGCTCCAACTCCTAAAAACCCAGTTAAAAGCAGAGAGGCGATTGCAGTTCTTTCTATGGTGAGGTCAATGAATACTTTGGGGCTAAATCTTTTTCGAGTCCGACGAAGAACTAATTTATTACGAGTATTTGAAGGTAAAGATGATTGATGAGTTACTTTATGGGTTTTCATTTCGCTTCGTCTAACTCCACAAAAAATCCTGCACCTGTATTTGTAATCTTTACTCTTCTTTGATTGACCAATGTTTGAATCACTCCCAAGCTAAAGTTGATACTGCATAATCGAGCGCTGCCACCGCAACGGCGGAGGTACTGAAGGCATAACTGGGAATGGTCTTTTGGGACTGGGTTAGCTTTTTTAGGCATGATGTCTTTCCTGTTGTGGTTTGTAGGGGGCAAAGCGATGGCTGAAAAAAAATAGCCAAGCAGTATTAATGCTTGACTAAAATATTTTTGAATTTAAAAGGTGAATTTCAGTTATTAGAATTTATCCAGTTCGTCAAATTGATTTGTTGCAGAGTGCTTGTACGCTTTGGCTTTATTCATTTGATGAGTAGAAGCTTTAATTACTGGAATTGCAGCTTCCTTAACTGAATCCTTTGCTTGTTGAAATAGAAATTGTGTCGCCCCTTGTGCATCTTCTTCTTTTGGGTCAATTTGTCCCCATAGTGAGCAACTTAACTCTAAAGATTCATAGTCGCCTAAATTGAACTTACGTGTGTAAGTTACAGCAATAGTCTTGATTTCCATAATTTACCCAAACAATATTTCAAGATGAAATGTAGCTTTTTAGCATCTCTTACAAAGTGACGCATCTCAAATTACAAATGCCGCCAGAAACTCTTGCTGATAGC
>NZ_WBKM01000315.1 GCF_015714725.1 Nostoc sp. WHI | reverse complement strand
CGAGGAATCTATCCCACAATTGAGCCAATATCTGACAATTCCGTGTCTGATTGTCTGTGGCACGGCGGTGGACATCAGCCGGAGCATGGTGTACAAGCAATTTGCGAGGTGATTACTGACCTGATTCCCGGCCTGGGTTTTAATCCGGCGACTGATGTTCAGGTGCTTTGTCCCATGACACGGGGGGTAGTCGGTACTCGTAATCTCAATACAGTATTGCAGCAGTTGATTAATCCACCTACACTGTCCAAGGTGGAGATTAATAGAAGTGGGATGATACTGCGAGTTGGCGATCGGGTCATTCAACAAATGAATGATTACCAGCGTGAAGTCTTCAATGGAGATTTGGGAATTATCACCGACATTAATACTGTCGAGCAGGAAGTTGCTGTTCAGTATGGCGAACGCAATGTCATTTATGATTACGCTGACTTGAATGAAATTACTTTAGCCTGGAGCGTAACTATTCATAAAAGCCAGGGGTCAGAATATCCAGTGGTAATTCTGCCAATCTATATGCAGCACTATATGATGTTGACCCGGAACCTGTTTTACACTGGTATAACTCGTGCCAAGAAGTTAGCGATCGTCATTGGTTCTAAAAAGGCGATCTCTCTTGCTGTACGCTCTACTGATGACCAACGGCGGTATACGCGATTACAGCACTTGTTGGTTGTGGCGAAGTTACGATAGTAAGGAAGTAATACCGTGATCGGCTTCAATTTGAGGTGTGATTAAAATGGGTTGTAAATACAGATAAAATATTATTAATCACTTCAAACCAATTTCAAATAAACCAAATTGAATGACTCGCTTTATTCATGACGAATTTGCCAAAGATTATCTTGAAGAACTGTTAAAACCTTATGGAGATGTAAAATCATCACAAAAAGTATCAGGAGAGATCAAAGAAATTGATGTGCTATTTACTCCTTTAGCACAGCAAACCTCTAATTTAGAAGTGCTAGGGCTACTGGGAAGATTTGCCGAATCCCCGGCAATATTAGAACCATTTCGCAATGCCGCTTCTGGTGATGAAATTTGTGATTGTATTCAAAAATTACTAGAAGTAAAAGCTCTCTGGGAGCAATGCGATTTTGTGAGATAACCCCACCTGGAGAGCGATCGCTAATAAACTCTTACGTACATATTAAACATTTAATACAATGACCTGAGTAATATTCGTTAGAAGACACAACCTGTTCTAAAAACGAGGTTTCTGTACATTGTTGCGACTATAAAAAAGGTAAAATTTCCTTTCAAGAATAGTTTTGAAATAGGAAGTATCTACTTTTATGAAGAAAAACATATATGCAAATCTAAATTTTGCCGATTCATTATCAGATTTTCAAGAGGATGTGACCAAACTTTTAGAGTTAAAAAATATCGAGGAATGGTCTGGAAGAATAGTTAAAGAAAGAGAAGAAACAATTAGACACGCTGCGTTAGTTTTAGCGGGTCAATGTATCGCCATATTATTGCATAAGCTTTCTCAATCAGAGTCGGCTCATCAAACAGCAATTAATCAAACCAAAGGATGGTGGCATACCGACACGCAAAGACACGGTTATACGAAGAGGGAAATATTAACAGTAGGTAATGTTGTAGTAAATCTTAAATTACCATACGTTGTTCAAAAAAGAGAAAAAAAAGCGAAGAATAAATCTACTAATGTTGGATTCTGTCCCTTGTTAAAATGGTTAGGAATGTCAGAAGGCTTGGCCCCATTGGTTTGGTCAGATATTACAAAATATGGTGCCATAGCTAGTTCTTTTGAAGCCGCACATACAATCCTGGGTGATTGGGGAATTAATATTAGTCTTAAACGAATTGAACGATTGACATATAAATTTGGTCAAATCGGCATTGATTTACGTCAAACTAAAATATCTAACTTGCAACAAGGTAAATTACCTGATGGGAATATACTTAAAGACCAGAGAGTTGTAATTGCTGTAGATGGTGGTAGGAGTAGAATTAGGATTAATAAAAAAGGTAGAAAAAATCTCAAAACAAACAAGCACGGCTTTACAGGGGAATGGGTTGAGCCAAAATTATTAACAATTTATGTGGTTGATGAACAGGGTAAAAAAGTTAAAAATGGCGAAATAAAGATTGTAAATGATGGCACTTATGAAGACTATAAAGGCTTTTTACCAATTTTAGAAATGCATCTGATTAGTTTGGGAATTAGTCAAGCAAAACAAGTTTTACTAATTGCTGACGGTGCTGAATGGATTTGGAAACATATTCCTCCTCTTTTAAAGAAATTGAAATCTCCCGATGCCACTTATCAATTATTTGATTTTTACCATGTTACTGAGCGGCTACATAAATTTGCCGATGTAGCTTTTAGTGATGATAAGGAGCGCAATAATTGGTTTAAAAAAGCACGGAGAACTTTAAAAAAAAGTAATGCAATGACCATAATTAGGCAGATGGATGAATTTATCTTTGAAGCTACTGGAGAACGTTGTAAAACGATGGTAGTACAGAGAAATTACCTTTTACGTGCCTATCGTGAAAGGCGTTTAAATTACGCTAAGATACTAGACCAAAAACTACCAATAGGTAGTGGGGCAATTGAGAGTTTAATCCGTCAAGTTGTCAACTTAAGAATCAAGGGTAATAGTAAATTTTGGTTGAAAGAAAATGCAGAAATTATCTTACATCTGCGTTGTCAATGGATAGCTGAAAGTTGGGATAATTTTTGTGGTTCTATCTTTAATTCCTTTATTAAACCTCAAACTGCTTGATTAATTTTATACTTGCGTTCTCATCTTTAGCTATTGGTTGCTGTAATTGATACTAAATATCAAAGGCTTGTTACAGATATTTTGGGAAATAATCGTCAAATGACTTACTAGCAATCTTTTTGAGATATCTCATCAAGATGAATTCTCCTGCGAATCAATATTTTATTTGTAAATAAAATCACTCCGTACTTGAATATAATTTTTAGCGATCGCACTTTTTTTGTCCGACCTCACAAAATCGCATTGCTCCCTTTATAACTTGCGTGAGAATTTGAGAATCAATCAAGATTTAGAATCAGATGATCGGGAGTTGATTATGCGATTAGAACCACTTTATCAGCAAGACCGCGAAAGAGCCAAACAAGAAGGGAAACGTCTTGTAGTCGAAAACTTATTACAAGTTCGTTTTGGTTCATTAGATAAAGAACTTCAAGCAATTATTGAACCAGTACTAGCATTACTCCCTGAAGAATTTACTCCATTGCTCATGCAATTGTCACGGGAGGAATTGATTGCTAGATTTGGCAGACATTGAAGAATTTTTCCGGTTAGACCCAGAACTAAAGTTTTGATACATTTTTGGGCAAGCTTGAACTGCCTTCTCTTGTAAATTGGTTTATAGCGATCGCCACAATTCAAACCATCCACCCCACCCAATCGGGCGCAATCGCTATCATCTGCTCAAACTTAGACGGGTCAACATCCTCAAACTCCAATATCACCCCCCAGCGCTCATCACTTGTTAATGCACTGAGTAATTGTTTTACCGCATCAATCCCGTGTTCCACCCGTTCAATTACTAACTGAGCGTAATATTTAACCCGTTCCCACTAAGAAATACTGTCTGATTCATGGGGAATGGTCAGATTTAATCTGGTTATTTCAAATGTTTTTGCATAATTCCTCGATCACCCTCTGTTACATTTAGCAGGGTTGACTTTTTTTGTGGTAGGCGGAATACAAGGTTTAGTCAATTAACATCAAGAACGGAAGCACTGTACTTAAATTTCGCCTGATGATGTTTGATCATGACTCTGGTCAGATTTATTACATTTGGTAAACTGACAAGATTACAGTTTCTAATTTTTAAGAGTAGCTACCAGCTTTTATTATAGCAGTATAAAATATAACTTTTAAAACATGTATGATTTTTAAATCTCGTCCATTGACAATTAGCCTCACAGCAGCCTTTGGTATTTTGTTGTTGACAGCTTGTGATAGCAATTCCAATTCAGGAGATAATTTTGGGGGTTTAACAGTCAACCTATTAGTGGGTAGCGCCTTGGGAGACTTTTGCAACCAAGCTGCAACAAATTTTAATGCTACAAAACCTCAACTAGAAAATGGCACGGCTTTTCAGGTGAAATGTTCTTCGGTAGGTAGTGGTGATGTCGTCACCAAGTTAGTTACTTTAGCAACCCAACTGAAGAAAGGGACATTAACATCTGATGCACCAGACTTTCCCACCATCGTTTCCGTAGACGGAGAAATCTATCAAAGTCAGTTAATTAACCAAATTAACCAACTGTTTCCTGGACAAAAATACATTCCTGAAATCATAGAATCGCCACTGGTGGCTAGTAGTCCAATGGTGTTTATGGCACAGACGGATATTGTACGCGGACTGCGAAAAGTTCCTGACCCCTACAAGGCTTTTGTCACTGCCAAAACTCATCGTGACATTGATCCCACAGCACCACCCTTAGTAGTAAACTATGTCCACACAGCACCAACTCGTTCTAATTCTGGATTACAAACTCTTGTTGCCCAATTTGTGAGTGTATCGGGTAAGCGTCCAGAACAATTAACAGTAGCTGATGTGCAGAAGTTTCAGCCGCAAATTCAGCAAATCCAAAATAAGATTACCCGTTATGGTGTTTCTACTGATTCTTTAGCCAAAGCAATGGTCAAAAATGGTCAGTTTTGGGCTTCGGTAGGTTCGGTATACGAGTCTAGTGTGATTGCGGCTAATGCCAATTTACAGCCAGGACAACAGCATTATGAAGCAGTTTATCCTAAGATGACATTTAGCTCCAATATGCGAGCAATTTTGCCAAATGCACCTTGGGTAAGTGCTGATGAAAAAGCAGCAGCACAAAAGGTTATCACGTATTTGCGATCGCCGGAAATTCAGAACATTGCCACAAGTTTGGGTTTACGTCCAGGTACACCAGGGATTGCTTTGGGAGCAAAATTTAGCCCAGAATTTGGAGTTGATCCACAAGTAAAGTACGATTCACTACGGCCACCCCAACCAGAAGTTGTGGAAGCGATGCTGAAATCTTGGCAAGAATATGCTAAAAAACCATCGCTGGTGGTGGTAGTAGTGGATTCTTCTGGTTCAATGGAGAGTGAAAAGTTAGCAGCAGTTCAGAATACAGTATTAACTTATATCAATACTTTGGGTCAACAAGAACAAATAGCCCTGATTGATTTTGACTCAGAAATTCGACCACCAGTATTAGTGGATGGTACACCCCAAGGACGCGATCGCGGTTTACAATTTGTGAGTGGACTGAAGGTCGATGGTGGTACAGCCTTATATGATGCTGCCATTTTTGCTCGGAACTGGTTACAACAAAATCTCCGTAAAGATGCGATTAATGCAGTTCTAATCTTAACTGATGGAGAAGATAGTGGCTCCCAAATTTCCCTAGAACAACTGGAAAAAGAGTTACCAAAAAGTGGTTTTAATAGCGACCAAAGAATAGCATTTTTCACAGTGGGTTACGGGAATGAAGGCGAATTTAACGCCGATGCCCTCAAAAAAATTGCTGATTTAAATGGCGGTTATTATTCCCAGGGCGATCCAGAAAGTATTGCGAAATTGATGGCAGATTTACAAATAGAGTTTTAATTAAAAATATGAAACTGGCAAATCCATTATATTATCCCATAGCAGTCTTAGCTGGAGGAATTTCTCTGATTGTCGGTGTACGTTTTGTTAATTTGCCAAGTGTAATTATGTTGCCTATAGCTGCTGGCATTGCTGCGGCTGGTGCTAGTTATTTTCAATCTCGTGAACCCGAATCATTTAATTTACAAAATCCCGAATTAGAACGGGAACTGCAAACTGTAAAAACTTCAGCTTTAGCTTTGGTCAATCAAGCAAACGAATTTAGATTAGAAGCAAAAAGATTGTTAACTGATACCTTTAATGTCGAACTGTTAGCATCAATAGAAATCAGTTGCGATTTCGCTGTGGAAATTCCAGCGAAAATTGACAATCTTGCCCAACGTTTGCAGGTGAACAATACCTTACTTTCAGTCAGCGAATTACAACAACAATTAGCGCAAGTACAGCAGAAACTCCAGTCTAGTTCGGATGTGGCAAAGCAACATCTGGATCAACTAGCAGCAAGTCTACAACGTAACATTAAATTAGCACAAGAAGGTCAAGACATTCGCCTCGCTCAAATTGTCAGCCTTTCTACCCAAATCCAAGATTATGCCGGAGTATTACAGCGATTGCAAACGAAATTGCATACTGCTGATTTAACCGAATCAGAGCAAATTAATCAACTGCAATTACTCAGCGAAGAAATGGTGAGTTTACAAGAAAATGTTTACCTCTGAGTTCAAAAATAACTTTATTAAACTAAATTTATGAAGAACAAATCAAAATCTGGCAAAATAGTCACCTCTGTAGCAATTATTTTGTCAGCATTAGGTTTAACCTATGCCCCCTTACCGGGATTGCAACAAACCTTAGTAATTGTTAGCGGTACAGAACTACAAGAACCATTGCAACAACTAGAAGCGAAATTTGAACAAGCTAACCCGAATATTAAATTAGAACTGAAATTTCAAGGTTCCCAAGAAATAGTTAACAATTACATCGACCAAAAAAACGATTTTAAACCAGTAGTGTTAATTCCAGCCAACAGAGAGATTGTAACAGAATTAAGCGATCGCCTCAAAGCAACGAATAACGCTGAACCCTTTTATGATTCTCCGCAACCAGTAGCCAAAACAATGCTAGTGGGTATTGCTTGGCCAGAACGTGGTAAAGTCTTGTTTCCCAATGGACGCTTCCAGTGGCAAAGAATTGAACAAGCAATGCTTGCTGGTGATTGGGAAAAGATCGGTGGTGCAAAGGACTGGGGTAGCTTTGATTTTGTCACGACTGATCCGACTCGTTCTAATAGCGGTCAATTGACATTAAATCTATGGGCGCAATCGAAAATCGGCACAAATCTTAACAATGCAAGTTTAAATGATCCATCTGTGCGATCGCTATTTAGTTTGGTCAAAAAATCAGTTTACCAGCCACCCCGTTCTACAGATATTCTGCTGCAAGAATTTATTGCCAAAGGCCCCAATGATGCTGATGTGGCTACAGCATATGAAAGTATTGCCCTTTATCGTTGGCAACAATCAGCGATTAATCAAAGTAAACCTTACAAAATCTATTATTTAGATCCCTCGATTGAAACTACTGCTACTGCTGTTATTGTTCGTCGGGATGTTAATGCTGCCACTGCCAATGCTGCCAGAAAATTTCTCAACTTTCTCATCCAACCAGAACAACAAGCAGTCCTAGTTCAATATGGATTTCGTCCGGTGAATAATGCCGTGGATATAAAAACTGTACCGAATAGTCCGTGGAATCAGAATATTCCGGGTACAGAAGTCAAGCCAAATATTAACATTGTACAACCGTCAAATAACCAAATAAATACAGAAATTCAACGCGTTTGGGAAAGGGTAAATTAATAACTCAATCTCAAGCGACAAGAACTTGATAAATGATTTTCAACATCCAAGTCAGTCAGAATAAAACTATGCAATGAAACAATTGTAATGATTGCTTGCTAAAACTAGTATTTTTCCTGAGAACAAATATGTCTACTGTTCAAAATATTCAACAAAGTTCAGATCGCTTTATTATCAATAGTGCTTCATCGGTTGTTTATCCTTTGCTATCTATCTTGCATTTAGTTTGGATAATCCCACTTTTTGTACTATTCCCAGCATTTTTTATTATTATACTGACCGCCCCTCGCCAGCAGATACTAAACTGTACTCGTATCGAACCGATTCAGGTAAAATGTCGAGTGCAAGAGAAAACGATTATTCAAACTAATGAAGAACCTCCAATACAGCTGACGGGGGCTGAAGTCATTCAACAAGAAGGATCTGGAGATGACGGTATATACACAACTTATCAGATTCAATTGTATTCAAAAACTAAAAAGCAAGACTTCGGTTATGTTAAGGATACCAAGGAAGATGAGGCAGAATTAAAGACGATTGTCAATCAGATAAATCTCTTTGTTGCCAACCCTAATCAACGTATTTTACAGGTAAATCAACAAAGTCAAAGATGGGTCGAAATGGCACCAGCATTCGTGTTTCTTAGCCTTTGGGAAGTTCCAGTAATATTTGTGATCATATTTTTTATTATTTGGCCAATCTTTTTTGATTTATTAGGTGAGACATGGGATTTCGACACCAAACTGTCTAAATTGACAATTACTAAACTGTATCCTTTCCAAAGGAAGACTGAAGAAGAGTATTCATTGTTAGGTCAAATCAGTCTGCAAATTGGGATAAATTGCCAACTCTATCTTCTTCTTGACTCGAAAAAACAATTGATAAGTAATTTGTTGCATGGAGTGCAAGTTGAAGAAGCATATAAAGGAGAAAATTTTTTTTGCGGAAGCCCAAAATTTGCTTTTCAAGTAGCTGTTCAAATTCAGCAATTATTGAATTTGAACAAAAAAAGTGAAAAATTAACTTTACGTCAATCAAAATATGAAATTTGGAATTTTGACCGGAACCAGCATAAACTGACAGTTACAAAGTTCTCGCTTCCAGAAGAATCTGAATATTTTCTCTTAGGTCAAGTGAGTCTGCAAATCTCTAATTCCGAAAAAGATAGTGATGGTGATACTACCTACGAACTTCATCTTATCCTTGACTCTGGAAAGAAGTTGACTTTGTACTCTAGCTATTCCAAAGCAACTGCTGAAGAATGGCGTGACGTGATTACAGAATTTCTTAAATTGAATAATTGAAAAGTGCTTCGATAGGATTTCCCACTCAGCCATCATGGAACGGCTTGTTGCCCCAAAAGCTATAAAAATCGGAATCTTCCGATGCTTCAAATCTCACCCCATCCACTCCACCCAATCAGGTGCAATCGCTATCATCTGCTCAGACTTGGATGGCTCAAGATCCTCAAACTCCAATATCATCCCCCCAGCGCTCATCACTCGTTAATGTACTGAGTAATTCTTTTCTTCGCTTGAGCGATTGCAGAACTTTTTGGTGTACTGAGTGTATCTTAAGTTGCCACGGATGTGATAGCATACCTTCAACAAATTTAAATAGCATATCCAATCCATGAATCAAGTTCGACTCCCCAAAGTTAGCGTTGCCCTAATTGGTTTTGTACTAGCAAGCGTATTTTCTGCTACTCCCGTGCTGGGAGCTATTCTAACTAAACAAGAATTTTCGGGTGATTTTACCTTAGTCGATGCTAACCCTTTCCTTTTGAACTTTTTGCCAGAAGAGAGCGAATATTCGGGATTTGTGGTTTACTCAGAGTCCGGGACTTTGAGCGATTGGGAGCTATCCGTCAACAATCTAGACCTGAATTTGAATCCCGGCTCTACTATTGTCGGTGACTTAACCCCAGATGTCGATTTTGAGCTTGATTCGGGGTCGAATTGGAATTTAGTGGTTGATTTTGGCATTGCTTTTGAT
This sequence comes from Nostoc sp. WHI, assembly GCF_015714725.1. Lineage (GTDB taxonomy): Bacteria > Cyanobacteriota > Cyanobacteriia > Cyanobacteriales > Nostocaceae > Nostoc. The sequence continues at coordinate 15,962 of NZ_WBKM01000315.1, read as the reverse complement.
GCTCCTAGATATACCTTAGAAAGAACTTCAAGCTCTGAAATTACCTTGAGGGGTGAGGTGGGACTGCTAGGAGGATACACCTATCAAGATTCTGCTGCCAATATTACCCTGAGTTCTTCATCTACATCAGTACCTGAACCTACTTCCCTACTAGGTCTATTGTTTGGAGTTGGTGCAATTGCTGTCTCTAAAAAAGCCGGGAAGACGAAATCGGAAGCATGAATTACTCAACTTTTTACCAAAGCTTTCTCGATCTACACCACCGCCAGGGGAGCAACGCGATTTTGTGAGGTGCTGAAACCTGGGACGCACATAGCTTGTTTCAGGATGCGATCGCAACTAAAAAATCAGGCTTTGTTGAGAATATAGGGGTGTAATTGAGAACCAAATCCCGATCTCACTTTTTCGCGTTGCTCCCACCGCCAGCCAATCGCACACCACAGAAGTACACCCCCAAGCAAAGTTAACCCAAACTTGCCACTGCCTCAGAGATGCATTCCAGCAAGGCTCACCATCAGCTACCCTAATAGCCTCGCCAACTTTGGAGACTAGCTCACTGTAAAAGAAACCAGCCAGCCCTTTCAAAGCGAACAAATGAACTATTTTCTCATTTAGACGATTTAAATTGTGGATTGCGAGAAAAAATAGAGATTTTTTGCAATTCCTTACGCGATAGCGAAGCTTGCGCTATAGGCGATCAGGCGGGGGAGCCTTGCGCCGAAGCGATCGCCTGTTACTGAATCGGTGTTCTAGGGGTTAGAGTGGCTCATGAAGCAGAGCGAAGGCAACGTCGGCGCAACATAAAACCAGCTCCAATTAAGCCAATACCAACTAGCGTCCCTACTCCGGTATCCGGTTCTGGAACAACCTTAATAGTGCCAATAACTAAAGCCTGTCCTCTTATGGGATCGTTTGGATTTGGACTGATTGTGTCGTTCTCAAAAAAGTCTAGTATGCCAGTAGCACCTCTGAATATACCCTCACCGCCAGTGATAATCAAAGAACCAGAGCCAGACCCTCTGAGGTTTACAAAGTCAATTAAAGCGGTGGCAGTAGCGGTTCCAGATACCTTGTTAGCACCGCTACCACTGAATTCAATAAAGCCTTCTGGGAAGCCCTCTAAGCCGATTGCTGTTGGATCGGTGTTAAAGGTGAACAGGCCAGTAGAGAAGTCAGTTAGGGCGTAAACTAAACCGTTATATTCGGTGAGTCCATATAGTGCATCAGTACTTACAGCCCGTTCAATTGCCCGTGAAAACTTCTCGTTAATCGGCTCAACAGCGATTGTTACGTCGTAGTTACCACTAAATGGGAACAGAGTCTGTGCGATCGCCTTCTCGTTCCCCGATCCAAAACTCAGTAAAGTCAAAGCTGCTGGAACAAGCCATGCAGCGTAAGAGCGAAGTACCGTTAGCATTGTTTAATATTACCTATCTTCAAGGAAATGCTTATGTAAAAAATATTACTTTTTTGATTGCCGAAAACAGTATACAGCACATTAGATTGCAGCGACAATGAAAAAATTGTCGCTCCGCTTGATGTATCTTTAGAAATCATTTAATCTTTTAATCGGCGGATTCTTAAGACATTACTGTCGTCAGTCATAGCACCACAAAGAGTATTAAACGCCTTATGTGAATTAAGCCACAGGATACTGTTCAAAAGTAATGGCACTGTTGGATGGAATGATTGCACAATTCAATTGCCGAATTGCGTGATTTTGGACAATATCAGTTATATTCTTAACCCAAAGCAAAAAACAGTTACAAAAAAGGTAGATACGACATGAGTAGCAAAACATCCAAGGTCGGGGTCATTGGTGCAGGGAATGTAGGTGCAGACGTAGCAAATGCTTTAGTGCTACTCCGTAAATGTGTGAGAGTCGTGCTTTTTGACCGAACCTTATCAAAAGCTGAGGGGCAAGCATGGGATATTGAAGACAGTATTCCGCTACTTGAAGAGATGGAGATTATACCATCAAATAAGTATGAGGATTTAGCTGATTCTGATGTGATTGTCGTGACTGTTGGGGTACAGCAGAAACTTGGACAGAGCCGATTAGATACATTGAGTGACAATGCAGAGATAATACGTTCGACGATGAAAGAATTGGATCGAGTTGCACCGAATTCAATTGTGCTTATTGTTAGCAATCCAGTTGATGTACTAACGCGGATTGCAATCGCCAGTTCCACGAGAGCAGAAAACCTAATTTTCGGTTCGGGAACCGTTCTTGATACTGCTAGACTGAGATATCAACTTGGTAAGCGACTGAATGTGGCAAAACAAGATGTTCATGTTTATGTGATTGGAGAGCATGGAGACAGTGAATTTGTCGTCTGGTCTAGTGCATTTATTGGGGGAATTGCGTTAACGGAATTTTCTATACCACAAGGAGTGACGCTAGAGCAAATTCACCAAGAGTACGCAGAGTTAACCCGTAAGCGAGGCTATAACATTTCTGAACGTAAAGGAAATACTAGCTATGGCATATCAATAGCTGTTTGTGAGTTAATTGATACCATCCTGCGAGATGAAAAACAGATATTTCCAGTATCAGTGAGAGCAGATTCTAGCTATGGAGTTGGCAGTGAAGTTGTTTTTGGACTTCCGTGTATCATTAGCTCAATAGGTATTGAGCGCCAACTGGTGTTACCAAGAAATGCTGATGAACAACGCTTATTAGAAGAGTCAGCCACCAAACTGAATCTTGCCTATAATTCTTTGGATAATTAAAACCAACTCATATAGTCATATAGCCTGTCTAAAATACGGGATAAGCTTATCTAATTTAGTAGATATCTTGTAATAGGCTATATTAATTGATTTTTTTATAGGTATTTTTGACTTATTTTTCTTTTGTGCTTACTTTTTAAAAGAGACGTGCATATCCTAAAGCTAGTCTATACAAAGACTTTTCTACTTCTACACAAAGTTTAAATAGGAAAATCTGCTTACAAAACCGATATTTTGATACTAATTATAAAGCTATAGTACATCAAAGAAAGTTGTATATTTGCACTGTAGAAATAAAGAGAAAATAAAAAATGATTGACTTCAGCCTCACTCAAGAACAGGAGATGTTGCAGTCTCTCGCGCGTAACTTTGCTCAAAACGAGATTGAGCCTATTGTTCAGATAATTGAAGAGTCTAACAATCCAGAGATGGAACCTTGGGATTTTTGCAAACGCGTTTTCTATAAGGGAGCTGAATTAGGATTTACATCCTTGATGGTTCCAAAAGAGCTAGGAGGTGTGGGTGGAAAGTGCATAGACTTGGCTGTAGTGTTAGAAGAAATAGGCGCTGTTGATGTCAGCATTGCTTGTAGCTACTTTAATCTCACCGCAGCTATGTCGCTGTTTGTCAGCAGAGCTGCAACCCAAGAACAGCAAAAACGAATACTATCTTTTGTCAAATCTGGAACACCACATCTATTCAGTGCCGCAGAGAGTGAACCGAATGTCGCCACCTCTGATTTGTTCTGCCCGCTTCCAGATCCCAATATTGGGATGAAGACCTTTGCAGCACGCGAGGGCAATGGATACATCCTCAATGGAACAAAATCCTCGTTAGTCACAAATGCTGGAATTGCGGATGCCTACTTTATCATTGCCCGTACAGCGATGGATAAACCTTTGCGCGAAAGTTTATCTATCTTTTATGTTCCAACAGATACGCCTGGGATTAAGTTTGGCAAAAAGACACAGATGATTGGTTGGAAAGCTTCCCATCATGCTGAGATTTGCCTGGATAACGTCCTAGTCCCTGCACAAAATCTGATTGGACAAGAAGGAGAAGCAGGAAAACTCCTGATGTTGCTTCCAGAAGTAGCTATAGGGCTGGCAGCTTCTTATGTTGGTTTAGCTCGTGCTGCTTATGATTATGCTTTGAATTATGCCAAGCAAAGAGTTAGTTGGGGTCGTCCGATTATCGAACATCAGGCAGTGGCTTTAAAATTAGCGGATATGATGATTAACACCCAGGCTGCACGACTGGTAGTATGGGATGCAGCAGCTACAGCAGAAACTTCTCCCCAACTTGCCGCCACAATCAAAGCACCAGCCGCCAAGACCTTTGCAGTGGATGTTGCAATCAAAAACGCACAAACAGCAGTTGAAATTCTTGGGGGTTATGGGGTAACAAAAGAGTGTTTGGCTGGCAAGTTTCTTGCTGATGCAACTATCGGGTATTCCTGTGACTTTACGCGAGAAATCTTACGTCTGGGGATCGTGAACTTTTTGTAATATATTGAGGAGACTTAGGGGTTGCTGAATAGAAGTGTAATATAGACCAGATAAGGGTTTTAAGCGTTTTTCCAACAAACAAGTGCAAGATCATAACATCTATAGTCCCAAAACCCTTGCACAATCTTAGCGATCGCTGGGTAAATTTGGAAACTGAGCGATGAAACAACTATTTTGTAAGCTGTGTGGCTTCTAGATTTGCTTCTCTAGACTTATTCAGCAAGCCCTATCCAGGGAAAGTGACGGAAGAGGGATATTCCCAAAACAACAATCACACTCGCTCTACTCGCTTCGCCATCGCACTATTCAATAAGCATTTCGATTTAGTCATCTGGAAACTGCCAAGATGAAATACTTTCTACATCTTTGCTACTGCATTTAATACACGTAGTGTCAAGATTTGAATCTATCCATTCATAACCGCAAGCACGACAATGGCAGAAAATATTGTTGCGGTTGGCATCCTTTATACCCTGATGCCATTGCTGTAGTTGTTCAGGATTTTGAAAACGAAAATTATCAGACATTTTAATCAGCCCCAAGTATCAAAAAACAGTTTACCCAAAGGGTTGCCCCCAGCGCTCCCAATTCTCCTTATTGAAAGGCGATCGCCACTTTAAAATCAGACTCAATTCCAACTCTTGCCGTGCGCGTCGGTCAATTGGAGCATCCCACCAAAACGCAGCGTTTACTGCTGTTTGCAACCCATAGCGATAATTTAAATCCTGATAGCTTGCTATGTAATCCTTACAGGCGTGAATCCCTTTCCAGCGCTTGTTACTGCGACAGGTTTCTCCCACATACAGCACAACAGAAGCCGCCGAGTCAATGATGAAATACAGACACGCTTCCCCTGGGTTATCTGCTGGCATCCTATAAAATGACATTGGCACAAGTCGCAGCAAAAGCGGATCAATTTGGTCTGCGTCATAGTTGTTGGGTGCAATGTCGAATAATGTGACCTGAAGAGGTGGCTTGTTTTCCCTCACCCGTTGCTGATAATCCAAAATCTGAGATTTCCAATGCACCAAAGCATCCTGGCTCATCACCAGTGTATCTGCTCTGGGTGCTGCTGTGACGGTCAAATCAGAAAATAAATTTAGCTGGTTGGGTTCCAAGGGTATTATAAAAAGCGTTATCGACTAGCTGATTATCCCTCAGAATTAACTGTTAAGGAGCGACACCGAATAGGCTAGCTTGTTTTCAAGTCGATATACTGTTAATAATTCCAGCATTTACTAATTACCTCGTATGACTCATGGCAATCCTTCAACTGATTGAACCAGAAGTTAAGAATCTGGGTGGGTCTTTTGCCCGCCGCAGTTTGCCGTATCCTAATCGCCAAATGGTTGGGCCGTTTATCTTTTTTGATCATCTTGGTCCTTTGGTTATACCTCCAAATCAAGGCATCGATGTCCGGCCACATCCTTATATTAATCTTGCGTGACATATAATAATTTACTTCCATCAAGAAACAAAGTATGCCCAAAACTTGGAACATAAAAATAGATAACTATTTTCAAGCCAACCCTAATTGCATCATCGCCACGGCTCATGTAGACACGTTTCCAACAGACCTCCCCCTAGAACCGAACATCAGGGAACCAAACCGCAAAAGCGCGACCTACAGACAAGTCTTTGACTCCCTGACTACTCAACCCGAAAAGTTCTTCTCTCGTCACAGTGGAATCGTTCTGTCAGCCAATAAAGTTAAACCAAGCAAAACCTCACTCGAACTAGAAATTTTAGAAGCTAACGAGGGAGGTAGTGATGGGATTATCAACGGAGGGCATACGGTTTTAGGATTTGAGCAAGCAAAAAACTATAAATACGACCTAACCCAAGCCAGAGTAAAAGTTACGATTCACATTGGACTTGATGAAGAAGCAGCCAAAGACATAGCCCTAGCTTCAAATACCACAACGCCAGTAGATTCGCGTTCCAAAGTCAACGCCAGAGGTGATTACAAATTTCTCAAGCAGTATTTAGCTAATTTAGAAAATACAGAAGAGAGAAAATTTCGCATCGCCTATTACCAGAATCAAAGCGGCGCTCCTAGAAACGCCCAGTGTAATGTGAACCATTTGCTGAAGCTGCTTTACTGCCTCGACAGAAATAGATATAACCCCGACGGCAATAAACGAACCAAGCACCCAACAGGTCTGAGTATTCCGTCTAACATCACAGACACGGAAAGGGAAAGATTAACCGCTTTACTGCCTCTGCTAACTCATGCTCTGTGGATAGAGCAAAGACTGTACGAACTCGTCCAAGAACATATCAGCAACCCCAGAAGAAAGGGTGTCAATGACTTAGCATCAATTGATATACGTAAAACTACCCTTCTACCGGACAGTAAGTACTCCTTTGGGTTTGGTGCGCCAACGGATCTGGCACTACCGATAATTGCATCTTATCGAGTATTCCTAAACGAAGACTATACATGGATTCTGCCATTTGAAGAATTCGCTGAGGATTTTCTGCAACACCTATGGGCTAACTACTTCCGCAAATACTTGATATCGGAGAAAACAGCCGGAAATACAGTCGGTACAAAAATCAGTCGCAACCAAGAAATTTGGGAAAGTTTGTATATCTTGGCGCAGAGTTATTTAAATCAGCACTTGATGAAAATGGTTAATTCCAGTAAGCAAGAATCAGAAGCGAAGGTGACACAAGGGACAAAAAGGCGAGTGCAAGCAAGTAAAAAGTAAGCATGGTTTCTCTTAGACAAGTGGCTAACTCATTTCGTAACAAAAGGCGACAAGGAATAATAAAATCCTAATTCTGTATTTTCTTTATTCATTGAACGTCTTAAAAGTCTTTCATAAGGGATCAAAATTTTATTAATACTTACGTACTCTTTAGCACTTAAAAGCTTACTGGAGTTGAGCGCATGTTGTAATACTCTAACTTGGCTAGTTCCCATAATATAGTCTGGTTTCGCCAATATATAGATAGAATCAGTTGTTTGATAAAATTCAATTTCTAGGAGAATCTCATTGATTTGAGCATCTTCATTATTTGCCTTCTTGAAAGAAAAGCGATAATTTTCTATCTGTTGCTGCCATTCTTTTTGTGAAAGTAAGATGAGGGCTTTTGATAATTCCTGATGAGCAAATGGAATAATTATTTGAGCTTCAATGAAATTATCATCTCTTTGTAATAAAGAAAAATTAAATTCGGATTTGCTAATTTCTAGTAAATGTTTCATATATCGGAAGCTGGGTACATTTGTAGCAAAATATCAAATTTTAAAGCTGTTAAGGCATCGGAGACTTTTCAAAAAACAAACAACTCAGCATCTGGTTAGTTTGTTGACAATCAGTAAACTCTCGCTTAAGTTGGGATGCCGTAATAGAAACCAAAGCGACTGCAAAAACTAAAATTAAGGGATTAGCTTTGGCCAAATTAAACCACCAACGCCAATCCCTGAAGTTTGGTAGTTGAGGCAATCGGAAATTCCAAAAGCTGAAATTCCCAAATCTGACTTGCGCTTTACTAGCGGGCAACCACTCGTTGATCAACATTAACAAAAATCACTTGTATGCGGGGATTTTGCTCAACCATTGAAGCCGTATGAAGTGCTGATGGTTGCCCCCTTGCATCAGGTGTAAGAAAACCCATCACCACGAGTTTATGCGTGTTATTCAGACCGTAAAGGTTGAGTTGACCAACAGCTTGATAAATGGTGTCGCGGTCGAGGTATTTCTTGACTTCTGCGATCGCTCCACCCTGCCAACTCGTGACTATATCGGCTCTACCACCGTTGCATGGTGCTTCAAATTGAACTTGAAAACCACGCTCATACCATTTCACGAAATGCCTGATACAAATGATTGGTCTCTAATTCTTTCCCCCTACTCCCTGCTGGCTATTTGTATCAATTTTAAAGTGAAACGGTATCAGTTAAGCGATCGCCCAAGTATTGTGTGACTTGAAGAAGATTTTGGACAACTGGTTAACACATCTGCTTTTGTGCCAGAGTTAGATTCTATATAAACTCAATAAGTCACTTTAATTCCTATTTGTCCTTATCTCCTATTGCTCTACAGTCAAATTTCATATCTTGCTTAAAAGCTATAGTTAATCTTCAATCAAGTGATTTTCTATAGTGAATCTTGCAAAATTTAATGCTTTTTGTAGTGACTCTTCACCGGATGAGCGGTCTTTATAGCTATCGACTACTAACTCCAAACTAGAATTTCTGATGTAGTAGATATAAGAACCTACATCGTAGGGATCTGGTTGGTAATAGGTAACGATTATTTCAAACCCTTTATGGTTCTCGTGTGCCTCAATCGTGTTACCTTTAAATTCAAGCTGATTAGGAATTTTCACAAGTAATCATTTTTGGTTTTTGATAAGTACGGCGCTTTAGCTTGTTATAGCGCTATGCATTTGAATGAGATACGAACTGATGTACTACAAGGATTGTGTACTGAAATTAATGGTTACTTAGAAAACTTATTAATCAAACCAGACTGAAGGAAGTTGGATTTACCTGAGCCAGTTGTAGCATAAATTTATTCCTCCTTTACTGTTACCCAATCACTCAAAACAGTTATGCAGCAAGCAGTTAACGTTGGTCTGATTAAGGTCTTATGTTCATGCTTGGCAAGATAACCACCTTCTAATTCGTTCTGCTCAAAAGAAACTCCAATTACGTCAAAAAGCTTGTTAGCAACATCTAAGGAAATTGATTTATTTCACGCCATAATTACCTCTCAATCCCGGAAAAAACCTACTCCAAACACTTTGCTCTTTAGGGGTTGAATCCCCTTGCATAACACCAAATAATCCTTGCTGTTGGGCTTGAATCTCCTGCATATTAAAAGAATAAATCGTCTGGGCTAACTCTGGATTCTCTTCTAACAGTTCGGCTTCAATCTCCAACTCCTGCTGCAACAATTGGGCGTTTCGACGCAAGAACATCTGCTGATTATGTCGCTGTCTGATAAGGGATTCAGTCAGGTGTAATTGTTCTTCAAAACTCAAATCGTCGTGTTCGTTATACATTTTATTCAACTTCAATTAATCCAAAGTATTCTGCCGAAAGCTCCATCAAGTATTTAAGAGCTAAACAATCGCCGTAATTAGTGTATATTTGAGCAATAATTTTGAAAATTTCTAATATGTTATCAGGCGTTACTTCAGTGAAACGAGAAGCTAAACTAAATGCTGAGTTTTCATCTTGTGGCTCTAGCGGCGTTGCGTCAGCCCACACTATTAAACCTCGGCTGTCTAATTCTGCTAAAGAAATAGCATTAACCGCATCAATCACAGAATTAGGCGCATACCTGAGCAATAGTTTAATCATAAATAACACCTCCATAAAGTAATTGATATCCTAATCGCAGCCTCGTAATAAATTCGTCAGTATTGCGATTCCCCCAAACTGGATTACTACGACAAATAATCCAGTTGTTCGGATTATGACAAACAAAAGAATGACAAATAGCACACGTCGGAAATGTTGATATTCCAATAGCGTCATTGCCATAATAGGCATGGTGAATTTGTTCACTGCGTCTGCTTAAACAAACTACACAATAATTGTGAGTCCTCTTGTGTGCAATCGCTACTTGTTTCCTGTATTTCGCAGGATTGCCATATCTAGCATTCCAGTTTAATTGTCCGGGTAGCCGAGATTTTCTAATAGTAATGTTACCCCCTTTTCGTTTAACTCTTGCCCCGTTAATTCGTGCCACTTCTGTTTGATTTCCTGAAAATGCGGTCTTCTTCCTAATTCTGTTGCCCATTTTCTAATTTCTTCATACCAGTCAATTTGCTGTTGTGAGGATTGCTGATTATTTTTAGAACTACCAAGAGTGTCATCATTCGGTTTGGAATCTTGTTTTTGTTCCAGACCTTTGATATCAAATTCCGGGATTAGGGCAACAAAAGGATTAGACCGAGTGGGAATCACTAGGGCATATCGAACTCCGGCTTTATCTAACATTTCACAAGCCTGCCGCAAAACTTCCAAAATCTCCTTTTTAACGTTTACAAAGTCCTGGGGATGGTCAAGGATATAACTTGATGTCTGCCCCATCGCAATAAAGCAAACATTTTTCAAGGACGGGCGACTAAATCCGGTTTCCCCTGAAAGTGGGGATTGGCCCATGAAGATTCCATGTCCTTTAAGTCCGGCGGTGAATTTGATGACATAGTTCCAAAAACCTTGCAAATCTTTGGCAGTATCAGCATCAACCATTCCTGGAAGTCCCTTGCCACCACCAAATACAGAGTCCACCTCGTCTTGAGCAAATAATAATTCCGGGATACCCTGACATTCACCACCAACTTTTGCAACTCTTGCTTTCTGCTTGTCAATTTGGTCTGTGGCAAAGGTAATCCAATTTCTTAATTCTTTCATGCCATCAAACTTACGGCTAAACTTGCACAGCCATCTGGTGACATCATCCTTTGGGTCGCTGCCGATGACAATAGCTGGCGTTTGAGATTTGACAGCAATTTTATTGATAATCACCCCTGCTAGAGTGGACTTCCCAGACTGTGTACCGCCAGAAAGGTAAAAATGGTGATTACTGCGAAGAGTCATATTTTGATTAGATGCAGCATTACACAGTTCATCGATCCAAGCACCATCAATTCTGATGTACTCAGGATAATTAGCAGCAATGACATGCATTACCTTCATCGCACCCGGATTAATCACCGACTGCACTAATTCTTCATCAATGTCAGCAATATCGGGATTGGGAATACCAGGACGTGGGGGTAATTGTTGTGCTGGTGGTTCGGGAAGTGTCACCAATCCTTGTAACTGATATTCAGTTATCCACCGGGGTCTTTCATTAACAGGCAGACGATTTACATAATCAGCAACTCGGCGCTTGGCAGCAATCGCAGTCGTCACATAATCATAAGCTGCTTGTCCCTGTAAGTGCTGCTTGAGCGCTTTCAAATCAGCTTCTTGCAAAGATTTATACACCTTTTCTTTACTTTCACTAATTTGAGCAGACACACCAAATAGTCCAGCGCAAACAGTACCAGCACCAAGCAACATCCCAGTTGTTAATCGGTCAGTGTTTAAGAAAAAAGGGGCAGACAGACACATAACTGCTGACACGCCCAATGAACACAAAATAGTTCGCTCCGCATTAATCACAGCGCTAGAACTTAAGCGCTCTAATTCAAATGTCATTTACCTCACCCCCAACGCTACACCAGCACTAACTAACATCAAGAATACGAAAGTAAATATCACCCCAGGCATCAGCCCAATGGTAAAAGTCTTTCGATTAAAACCAAAACCTTTAGCAACTAATCCACCAAAATTAAATAACCCCAAAGCCAAACAGCAAACGCACACCATGCCAATTATCCACAGCACAAACCGACTGATGGGACTGGCTACTGATAAATAACCCATGAACATAGACATTCCAATCCCGCATACTCCGTAACCAACTATAGATAATTTGATTTCCATTTTTTAAGGAAGGTTTGGTTTTTTACCTTGTTTGACTGGGCAAGCACGAGCAATAATGAATTGTTCGGAATTTTTCAGTTGATAACACAGATTGTCGTACAAACCATAACAATAATTGTTGAGGTCTGTGACTTGGTTAATTTGTGTATTCAAGCCAGGAATAACCTGATTAATCACTAAATAAAATTCGTGGGTCATATTCAAAACCTGAAACTATCCCCTACTTCATCAAATGCCTTCTCATATCCCCCCAACTGGCGTTGCTGTTCCTGTGAACCGAAAGCATGACGAATCACTGCTTCCCCATGTAACGCCCTGGTACGCTGCAAATCTTCCTCAACCTTCATGGCTTCTTGGGAATATGCCAATTGGTTTTTATACATTTCTGCCAAAGATTGCAACTGTTTGAGCTTGTGCCGGGAGAACTTTGTATGTAGCCACTTCTGTGCCTTCAAAGTGCCAGCCACCTCAGCCTCATCCAACACTTGCTGTGCTGTAGTGTAAGCAGGTAATGTGTAGCGATCGCGGATTGATGAAGGTAGATTTCCCTCAATTTGGGTAGCATCTCCCACTCTTAAATCTGTTGAAACTATACCGTCATTTTTACTACCAAATAAACCAGGAAGCCATTTACCTAACATTGCTATACGTCTCCTGAATTTGTTGAGCTTGTTGACCGATATAACGATAAATACCGTAGATGCCGATGAACGAAAACATCAAAATAGCAAAGGCTGCAATCACTCCTTGAGCCATCAAACCTCGCTGCATCAATTCCTCAACTCTGTTGGCGTTGTGCGATCGCACTTTCGATTCATCAATCAGTTCTTGGAGGATAATGAACTCTTCTGGAGTCAAATCTTTTAGCGTTAGTCCTGACAGATTCAACTCGCCATCGGTCTTCAGGTGAATATTGATTTGTTGTCTTGTCCGTTCTTTGTATTGCTCCATGAATTGCCACTCCCAAAATGATCGTCAGCAGCAGCATATTCAATGCTGCCGCTAATCCCAAAAATTTACTCGGCTGCATTTGCCAAGCTAATACCGAAAATCCCTTCAACGAGTTCGTTACCGATTGCACGAAAGGATTCTACATCAGCTTCTTCCTCCATCGCTTTAGAGACAAACTTGCTCACCACGTCCTTGGGAGCATTGCGAATCGTTGATAGCAACTGGTCTGCTTTATCAGTTGTGTAAGCATCAATCCCGACGTTGAGAACATCTTCCAAGGATTGAATTTCTTGGTTTGAAACCTGAGATGCGTGAGCGATCGCTCCTTGTAATGGGGGAGTAGTTTTGCGGCGGGGTGAGTTTTTACCGACTTTCCCATTGCCATTTTTAGATTTGCCATTGGTATTAGCTAATGCTCCAGATTGTTTGCGTTGGTCAAGAATCTGAATAGCGATTGCTTGGGCTTGTTGATCAGTCAATTGGTCAATGTCAGTGTCAACTTGGGCGCAGAGTTGAAGGATTTCTGACTCAGTGACTTCTATATTGTAGGTTTGAAGGATTTGTTGAATTTTTTCCACAATGTGCTTCCATTTATACAATTAATGGTGCTATTTTAGCATCCATCTATTAAAGATAGCATTATAATTAAAGAATTAGGACGCTAAAAAGTACAATTATGGAATCTAATTGGCATCATAAAAATGGCAGACAAACGCGATCGTAGATTTTCCGTCAACCTTCCTTTAGTTAAAGAGATACGTCTGATTTTGTGGGGACACACCAGAGGAGTAAGCAAGACTCGTATGGCTGAGGCAATTTTAATTGATCGAGTTTCCAGCGATGGGAATTGGCGAGAAGTTTGTCAGGACTTGAAACAAGAAGCGGCTATCAATCACTCTACGGTTGGTGAACTCATAGCAGACATACTCAAAAACAACGGATTGAAAGACGTGTTCGATATTGAAACGGTTGACTGGGAAACATTTTTAGTAGACGAATCAGCAATACCTACGGAGGAGTAAATAAAAACGCTATGGAAAAATACCCTTTAGACTGGCTGAAAATTTCATGTGAGCAAGTCTACTGCCGTACCATAGCAGAGCGTACTTGGCGCAAATGGTTAAGGTTGTGTGAAGTTCCACAATATGCTCGTCAAGTAGACAAACAGCAAGCGTTATGGTTGTTGACTTTGGCTTATATGAAAAAGCTGGAGCCTAATAAAAAGTTCACCCTGTTTCAAATTAAGTTTAAACTCTCAGGAAATCCATTTGCCGAATTGCATCTAGCTGAAGCAATTTATAACGCTTGTTACACCAACGCAGTTGGAAAGGACTTACCAGAAATCATTCTTAGAGTTACAGGTAAACAGGTAACTCCTGCACATAGTTTTGATGGTGCTGCTCTAACTGAGCAATTTTAGAGTTCAACTCCTGTATTTGTCGCAATGCTTGAGTTAAGGACGATTCTTTGTTTTGAGAGCGATTATCTAGCGCTAACGTCATTTTCTTACTCCTCTAAATTTAGATGGTTAAAAGCTTGCCAGTCCGGGCATTGGCTACCCTCACAGCCGTCAGGATGAATAGCGCAATTGAGTGTTACACCGCCATAACTCGACCCGTGATAGTACCTGCAACCTCGGCAGGGAAAGGGGATAGGCTTAGGTTGGAGTAAATCCCCGGTTTCGACTGCCTCAATCCGATTAGCCAAAAGCATGGTTAATCCAGCGCCAAGCATACCCAAACCAAAAGCCAGCCTCGCTGTGAAAGAGCAGGTATTGTGATGTTGAAATAGTTCGGTTTCTTTTGCCCGAAAACCAGGAGAGAGCCACTTAAAGTAGTGGAAAAGGCGAAAACTGCAATGGCACAATTGAGGATCAACTGAATTCTTTTCATCTCTGTTTTTTCGGTGGTTCGTGCTTTGATAACAAAGAAGAGAAGTCGTAAATCGTTACTGTTGGTTTTGGTTCAGGTTCAGGTTTTGGTTTCGATTCTATTACGAGTTCAGGATTGCCCAAACCAATTGCATTTTTAATTTCCTGTTCCATGACCGGATTCTCCTTGTTGATTAAATTGCTCCACCTGAACAATTGCGTCTACAACTTCTCCCAAGATATTAAAAGCATCATTTAGCACCACATCATTTGATGTAGAGAAGTACTTGGACGATTGAATTTTACGATAATCCTTACTACTCCCAACCACCCGCAACGTATACTGACACCCTTGCAAGATAGCCCGAATCTCTGATGTGGTTAACTTGATTTCCATTGCTGTTTCTCTCCCTAAAATTTGTCCCGGTGAACACTGAAACTTGCTCCGACTAGAGAACTGCCCAAGAATACCGAACAACTAAGCAACATTGCACCCAAGCAAATATTCTTTTGGCGCTCCCAATAGTTAGTGATTGTATTAGAGTTGGCATTGAACTCGATTACTTCTAACCCCCAGCATCCCATCGCCCCTACTCCTAAAAACCCAGTTAAAAGCAGAGAGGCGATTGCAGTTCTTTCTATGGTGCGGTCATTGAATACTTTGGAGTTAAATCTTTTTCGAGTCCGACGAAGAACTAATTTATTACAAGTGTTTGAAGGCAAAGATGATTGATGAGTTACTTTCTGTGTTTTCATTTCGCTTCGTCTAACTCCACAAAAAATCCTGCACCTGTATTTGTAATCTTTACTCTTCTTTGATTGACCAATGTTTGAATCACTCCCAAGCTAAAGTTGATACTGCATAATCGAGCGCTGCCACCGCAACGGCGGAGGTACTGAAGGCATAACTGGGAATGGTCTTTTGGGACTGGGTTAGCTTTTTTAGGCATGATGTCTTTCCTGTTGTGGTTTGTAGGGGGCAAAGCGATGGCTGAAAAAAAATAGCCAAGCAGTATTAATGCTTGACTAAAATATTTTTGAATTTAAAAGGTGAATTTCAGTTATTAGAATTTATCCAGTTCGTCAAATTGATTTGTTGCAGAGTGCTTGTACGCTTTGGCTTTATTCATTTGATGAGTAGAAGCTTTAATTACTGGAATTGCAGCTTCCTTAACTGAATCCTTTGCTTGTTGAAATAGAAATTGTGTCGCCCCTTGTGCATCTTCTTCTTTTGGGTCAATTTGTCCCCATAGTGAGCAACTTAACTCTAAAGATTCATAGTCGCCTAAATTGAACTTACGTGTGTAAGTTACAGCAATAGTCTTGATTTCCATAATTTACCCAAACAATATTTCAAGATGAAATGTAGCTTTTTAGCATCTCTTACAAAGTGACGCATCTCAAATTACAAATGCCGCCAGAAACTCTTGCTGATAGC
>NZ_WBKM01000344.1 GCF_015714725.1 Nostoc sp. WHI | reverse complement strand
TGAAGCTGGCAGTTGCAAAATCTACTGCAATCGCCACAATGGTTCGCTGTGGTACATTATGGCGAACGGTGAACCAAGTGCTGTTGCTCAAAGTGCCTTAACTGGATATCTCAAAGAGTTACGCTTTGAAAAGTGTGAGCGGCGGGGTAAAGAAGTTCACAAACTGCTTGCTACAATCCAGGCTGACAGACTCTATATCTTGGAGTCAGGACATGATACACACTTTTCCAAAGGTTTGTTAACCGCAGTTTCTTTATTGACACCACAGCAACTTTATTCTCCCCTGACAATTCAACCACAGGCAGGAACAGACGAGAGTGTGTTGTTCTGTCGGGTGTGGGTAGGGTCTGAATTGGTGATTGCTAGTTATAACGAGCAGACCAATTGGCGAGAGGTCAGTAAACAGGCTAAAGCTTGTGTCAAGGCGGCGTCAGAAATGGTGTTTTAATTAGCTGTAAATAGGGCTTGGGTAACTGCGAGAAATTGCTCAAGTCTTATCTACAGCTAACTGTGCTGTGAAAAAAAAACCAGACTTTTCATCATCTCATCATCATGAATAAAAAAATCGTACTGCAAAACCAAAAAACTGGTGAAGTTATACAGACACAACGAGATGAGTCTTGCGTCTGGGTGTCTTTGGTCAATGAAAAATGGATGACTGAATGCGAGCTTCAACGTAATGGGTGGTTTGAAAAAAGTTAGCAACAATCAGCATCTTTATCTGTGAAAATTTTGCTGATTTAACCAATTAATCAAAGTAAAAGTAACGAAAATGCAACCAACAATTACTCTTCCACGAGGCTACAGACATCCAAGCGTCCTTTTTTGACTTTTGTTAACAGGTGTAGCTGATTAACTGCAACATAATGAATCAGCTACGCTGAATTTCGCTGAAAATTAATAGGTATTAAATCATGGTACAGGCAATCGCTCACACCGAAACGGAAACTTTTCTCCAAAATGCTACAGTTGAACATCTGAACTTCTCGAAACTGAATAAAACCCGCATCAGATTTCGTATTCAGTTAAAGAAAAGTACAAAATCCGCCGCTCCTAAATGGGCAGATGTGCTAAAAGCTGAAGTTTCTGAAATTGAATCAGACCTCGTTAAAGTTACTAATTCCGAAGTTGGTTTGCGTGGCATTAAGGTATTCAAGAAGTTGGATGAAGCTGCTGCCCAATTGAGGCAAGAGATTGCTTCGGTTCAAGAGTGGATGAGTAGTGATACTGGTGATTGGGTCTGTCCGATTGATTTGGCTCCACTCGTTTGGAGCCAACTGCTTAATATTAGGGATAATATTGCCCCTGGACTGCGTAATCAATTAAAAGCTGATTACGAAGCGGGACTTCTTGATTATCAAGAGCGAATTGACCAGTTCCTCTCACTCCATACTTGGGAATTATCGCAGGATAAGCAAGAATCAGTCAAAGCTAACTTGCTAAGAGCATTTCCGACTCTGACCGACCTCGAAGACTAT
The DNA here is from genome assembly GCF_015714725.1 of Nostoc sp. WHI. Taxonomy (GTDB): domain Bacteria; phylum Cyanobacteriota; class Cyanobacteriia; order Cyanobacteriales; family Nostocaceae; genus Nostoc. The sequence goes on along the minus strand of NZ_WBKM01000344.1, from coordinate 952 downwards.
TTGCAAGTCGTTATTGGTCGCCCGGTGATTATCCCTGCCCTCTCTGAACAACTCGACCAGAAACAAGCCGAATGCTTAGACCAAATCACACGATTCATCCAACAGTATGACCAAAATCTGGAGCAAAGGCTACGGGAATCTGCTCAAGCTGGCGGTGAACAACTGGCGGCGCAACTCCTTGAAGAATTGAGCGACTGGGAGCCAGGACGCAAGCCAATCCAGTTTAAAAAGAAAATGGAAAAACACTTGATGAAAGTGCGGGTGTTACTGGCAAATGCCTCACCTGAAGCTGGCAGCAGTTTACAGCAGATGATGGAGCATTTGGATTCGATTGTCACCGACCCAGCGATTGAGTCGAAGAATCTTGGTAGTGATGGGCGTAGTCATTTGCAACAAAAGATGGATGATATTCGCGCCAAACTGCTTGATGAACAACGCAACTTGCTTGCACTTGCGACTGGTGACGTGGGACTGTCGAAAGCTACGGTGATGTCGTTTAAGTTTAGGTAAAAAATAGTCTTGAGCGAATGCACACTTGCCCAAGACTTTAAATCACTAATACTTTTGGTTGAAAGTGCGTTGTCATCATCTCAGGATTGACGGCGCACAAGACTATTTCTGAAGGATAAACTATGTCACACTTTTCTCAAATTGCAGTCAAGTTTAAAGACCAATCGTGTTTAGTTGAAGCTCTCCAAAGACTGGGTTTTTATCCCCAAATTCATCATAAACCAGTGAATTTGTACGGATATCAAGGGGACAAGCGAGAGCAAGTAGCTCACATTGTTGTCCCTCGCAATCAAATTAGTTACGACAGCAACGACCTGGGATTTTACTGGAACGGGTTTGAATACGAATGTCTCATTTCGGAGTTTGACCAACGGTGGGGACAAGCGGCACGGGACAAAGGACTAGGATCACAGTTCGTACCAAAGTTGCAAGAGCAGTACAT
>NZ_WBKM01000379.1 GCF_015714725.1 Nostoc sp. WHI | reverse complement strand
GCAGGGGAGCAGGGAGACAAGGGGGAGTTTTTCCAATGACTAAGGACTAATGACAAATGACAAAAATTCGTATTGGTAACGGCTATGATATTCACCGACTGGTGAGCGATCGCGCTTTAATTTTAGGTGGAGTTCAAATTCCTCATGAATTGGGTTTATTAGGTCACAGTGACGCTGATGTGCTGACCCACGCGATCATGGATGCCATGCTTGGGGCATTATCTTTGGGAGATATTGGTCATTATTTTCCGCCTAGCGATCAGCAATGGGCGGGGGCAGATAGTTTAGTACTATTAACTCAAGTACATCATCTGATTTGCGATCGAGGCTGGCAGATCGGAAATATTGACTCGGTAGTAGTAGCAGAACGTCCAAAATTAAAACCGCATATTCACAATATGCGCGACAAACTAGCGGCGGTTTTGGAATTAGAACCAAATCAAATTGGCATCAAAGCTACCACTAACGAAAAATTAGGCCCTGTTGGACGTGAAGAAGGTATATGTGCTTATGCTGTTGTCTTGCTAGTTGCTTCAGAGTGATTTTTCTTTACTGCATCAGTAAAGATATTGAAGACTCACGAGGATAGAAATCAATGATTTATAGTGAAAAACAAACCTTAACTTGGTGGGAAGTTAGAGCGTTACAAGCTACAAACATAGAAGATATAGACTTTCCTGATATTGTTGCTGTAGACAAAGAGGATCAAATTATTCTCATAGCTGAAGTTAAAGGTTTACCATTCAATTTTCAAGAAACAAAGTCCAAAAAATATGCTATTTTACGGCTGATTGATTATTTACAAGCTGCAAAGATAGTGATTCCCTTTGCTATGCTTGCTGATGTAAATAAAATTCTGATTTTTCAATGGGATGGCAATAATTTATCAGAGCCAATTCTCAATCTTAATACTGCTGATGTGCTTAGTGATTACGAGCCAAAATTCCGCAACAAAAGGATATTTAGTCTTTACCTTAAAGGTCTGATAGAAGCCTGGATAAGTGATTTTTGCTATCACTGGAAGTCAGAAATACCGCCAGCATCTAAGGAGATAGCAGAAATAGGTTTGTCACAGTTATTAAAAGGTGGAATTACTCAACCTTAGGTACTATTGGCAGTGATACTTTACGTAGAAACAAACTTTTTAATGAGTATTGCTAAAGGACAGGATGAACTAGCAGAAAACTTTCTCCAAAATACACCTATCTCAGTATCCTTAGCAATACCCAGCATTTGTTATGTAGAATCTTTAGCGACCTTAGAGCAAGAAGACAAATACAACGAGGATTTTATTAGGCGATTAGACATTCAAGTTAACGAAGCTGCAAGAGATAAAACTTCACAAAATGCTCAATTAGTTGTTAATTATTTGAAACAAGCTAAGATTAGTTTTTTGGAACGTACTAATGACACAGAAAAACGTTTTGATATAGCCTTAAACCAGCTTTTTATCAAAGCAGAAGAGATTCCGTTAACAACAGAAATCATTAATGAAAGTCTCGCTATAAATATCCTTGAAAAGCATTTTATGGATAAATTGATTATAGAGTGTATAGTTTACTATGCACGCTTAAATCAAGATGAAATAAAAGTATTTTTAAGTAGCAATTCTAAAGAATTTAGCAGACGTGAAGTTATAGAGATTTTACGAGATAGTGGCATTCAGTATTTTAATAAAACTCAAAACTTCCTTGGTTGGCTACAATCTCAATCAAATTGATTACACGATTTGCGGATTGAAATTATGAAAAAAATTAGAATCTATTTTAGTGTTTTCGGAGAAATGAATCATTGAAAAGCAAAGCGCTTGACCAATTCTGCTGCGCTTTTTTTGCTGTGTTGCAACTACCATTTTCATTAATCCGACCAATTAGCTTATTCGGGCATTCTTGGCGAATTTCAGATAGTTTATCAAACCATCTGGGATGATTAATACAAGTTGCTCCGTCTGGTTGCCAAGCTGCCTCAAAAACCATCTTGTTGTTGAGAGTTGGTTTTTGAATATTTAGCACATCATGTACGTCAATTAAAGCCCCATCTCTAGTGTGAGCTTTACCGTTACCACAGTAATCAGCACGTACCATGCGAGTACAAGCTTGGTGATAGTCTCGGAGTGGTTTTCCTTGGAAGCTCTTCCAAGGCTTATAGCCAAAGCGAACGCATTTAGCCAGCGCCCCATTTGTACAACCAAATGTGAAAATATCACTTGATTCTATATGTTTTCCGGTTTCATCCCACGAACCGGAAAGTGAAATCGCCTTAGCAACCTTGTTGACATCGGGCTGACATAAATTTTTCCATTGAGAATCAGTTTGATCTTGATAAAAAACTGTGTAAAGATATGTCTCTTTTTCGGGATCTTTTGTATCTAGTTCTACATTTTTAATTTGAAATTTCTGTTTTCTTCCCTGTTCATCAAATGCTATTAATTCTGTTCCTTTTAAATCTTTACCTTTGATAATTACAGTTTTTTCACTAGCAATTGATGGTTTCGCCTGTGGTTGAACATTTTTAGTACAGCTTAAAAGCGATATTAATAAGATGATAATTAAACTAGCTATAAGTAGTTTTTTCATAGCTTGAATGCTCCAATAAAGAACATTCTGATTTATACCAAATAAATAAACTTTTGCCCTTTAGACAGTTATCTTAGAAATAAAAAATCCATTAAAAATTAGACGTAAACCCTTTTAACCTTCAGTTTCAGAGGGGATAAAAGGGTGTACTACGAATTATATGAGACTGGTATAAAATCTTTTCCTTGCAGGTAAAAGACTACTAATATGGGGTTTAAACCCTACAATAACACCTATTTCACGCCAACCCTTTGTACAGCAACCAACTGTCCACCTTCAACTTTGAGGCTTTGCAGTTGGGTTCCTTGCAAGGTCAAACCGTTTAGCTTAGTGCCGTTTAGACTAGTGCCGTTCATAGCAAGTCTAGCATTAGCTACTCCACAAAAAGCTATAGTAGACAATGCGGCGGTGACACCAATCGTTAAAAGGTGGTTTTTCATAAAAAATCAGCCTCGAAGAGTTTTGTATATAATTTTAATATCAAAATTATGCATGAATGTAGAATTTTGATATAAAATTTTACATATTACATATATTATTTAGAATTATTGCATAAATATTTGCGCTTACCCTAAATCCCTCTGCCAAACTTGAGCTATCCATGACTCAGATATTTCTTAACATTTCAAATATAGCAATCCTGAATTATTGGTGAGAAACAAGATCCCCAACTTATGTAAAAAGTCGGGGATCTGCGGATTGCAATTCTAAAAAATCAAATAGGATTGCTATAGCAATAACTCACGTTCCGCCTATCGCTTATAGCATTGACCCTAATTAGACAGAATTCCAGTAGATTTATTTAATTCTATGAAATCAGCATCCATTTTTTTTACAATTAAACGTTTTTGGTTGCCATTAATTCTTACTTCAGTAACAGCACTTATAGTTACTGCCTGTAACCCAACTAACTTCAAAAGCGCGGCTGCTCAAGTGCCGCAAATCGTCACCGCAGTTTTGAGTGAGCCTTCAACTTTTAACTATGCTCTGAATGAGTCGGCATATAGCGTTTTTGGCTTCATCTATGACTCATTGATTAATGAGAATCCCGTAACCACAAAACTAGAGCCTGGTTTAGCAGAATCTTGGGAAGTTTCTAAAGATGGGCAACGAATTGTGATCACACTGCGATCGCAAATTAAGTGGTCAGATGGTAAACCAATGACTGCTGATGATGTTGTTTTTACTTATAACGAAATCTACCTCAATCCTAAAATTCCCACCTCCTTAAAAGATGCTCTAAAAGTTGGCGATAAAGGTACTTTGCCAACGGTGAAAAAAATTGATGAGCGGCGGGTTGAATTCAGCATACTTGAACCATTTGCTCCTTTTTTAAGATATGTAGGTGGCATTCCAATTATGCCTGCCCACGCTCTCCAAGAAGCGATTCGCACAACTGGATCTGATGGGAATCCTAAGTTTCTCTCAATGTGGGGAACAGGCACAGATCCGAAACAGATTGTTGGCAATGGCCCTTATGTAATGGAGAGTTATGTTCCCAGTCAGCGAGTCATATTTCGGCGCAATCCATACTATTGGCGCAAAGATGCTCAGGGCAATCTTCAGCCTTACATTGAGCGCATTGTTTGGCAAATTATCGAATCCACTGAAAACCAATTGATAAGTTTCCGCTCTGGGCAATTAGATGATTTAGAAGTTCCTCCTGAAGGCTTTAGTTTACTAAAGCGAGAAGAAAAACGAGCGAAGTTTAAAATTTATAACGGCGGGATTGATACAAGTACGACTTTTATTGCTTTCAATCTCAGTAAAGCTAAGAATTCTCAGGGTAAGCCTTTAGTAGATCCAATTAAATCTAAGTGGTTCAATAAAAAAGAATTTAGACAGGCTATAGCCTATGCACTCGACCGCGAAACGATGAAAACAAATGCTTTTCGGGGACTCGGTGAATTGCAAAATTCATTTGTTTATGTCAAAAGTCCCTATTCCCTTCCTCCAGATAAAGGGTTAAAAGTATATAATTTCGATCCAGAAAAAGCGAAGAAATTACTATTACAAGCTGGGTTCAAATTTAATGCCCAAAATCAGCTTTTAGATACTGATAGTAACCGAGTTAGATTTACCGTATTAACGAATTCGGAAAGAAAAGTTAGAGGAGATATGGCATCTCAAATCAAACGGGATCTCGGTAAGATTGGGATTCAAGTGGATTTGCAAATTCTCAGCTTCAATTCTTATCTAGAAAAACTGAAAGTTACACAGGATTGGGATTGTTACCTTGGAGGATTTCTTGGAGGCGGTATTGAACCCCACAGCGCTAGCAATATCTGGAGGATTGCTGGTGCATCCCACGCCTTTAATTTGGGGCCACAACCGGGAGATCCACCGCTAATTGGCTGGGAAGTTTCCGACTGGGAAAAGCAAATTGACAGCCTTTACATTAAAGGCGCACAAGTATTAGATGAAAATAAGCGCAAGGAGATTTATTATGAATATCAGCGCATCGCCTCAGAACAGTTGCCGTTTATTCATTTGGTAGAAAGGTTGAATCTGCAATCGGTGCGCGATCGCTTTCAAGGAATTCAATATACTGCTCTTGGTGGCCCATTCTGGAACCTCTACGAACTAAAAGTAGTTGATTAGGCATTGGGCATTGGGCATTGGTTATTCACAAAGGATAAATGACAAAGGACAAAGGACAAATAACCCATGACCAATGAAAAAGCTTTGCGATCGCTCCTCGAAGGAGTTGCCAATGGTAAAGTTACCCCAGATACGGCATTCGACTCACTCAAAGACTTAGCCTATGAATCTGTGGGTGAGTTTGCCAAAATTGACCATCATCGCGCCCTCAGAACTGGTTTTCCAGAGGTGATTTGGGGCCCTGGTAAAACGCCCGATCAAATTGCTCAAATTATCGAGGTGATGCGCCTCCGTAATCCGGTGGTGATGGCAACTCGCATTGAACCAGCAGTTTATGCCGCACTGGAATCAAAAGTTAGCGGTTTGCGATATTACGAATCGGCGCGAATTTGTGCGATCGCTCCTCCTACTATCGAACCACAGTTCGAGGGTGAAATCGGCATTCTTTCTGCTGGTACCGCCGATTTACCCGTTGCTGAAGAAGCAGCTGTAACTGCTGAACTTTCTGGTTTTCGCGTCCAACGCCTCTGGGATGTTGGCGTTTCTGGGATTCACCGTTTATTGAGTAACCGCCACCTGATTGAGTCAGCATCGGTGTTGATTGTCGTGGCGGGGATGGAAGGCGCTTTACCTAGCGTTGTTGCTGGTTTAGCGAGTTGTCCTGTGATTGCCGTACCTACTAGCATTGGTTATGGCGCAAGTTTTGGCGGTCTAGCCCCTTTATTGACAATGCTTAACTCTTGTGCTGCGGGAGTAGGCGTAGTAAATATCGATAATGGTTTTGGCGCAGCAGTTTTGGCGGGGCAAATTTTGCGGACAGCCGAGAAATTAAGCAAATTTTATTCACCTTGAGAGTCGATTTCTGTCATCTTGATCTGGTTAATTTGTTCTACGGATAACCCGGTAACTCTTACCACTACTTCGATAGACATTCCCTCGCGTAGGAGATTGATAGCTACACGGCGAATACCTTCTTCAATACCTTCTTCAATACCTTCAGCTCGACCTTCAGCAATAAGTGCTTGATAAGTGACTGACTCCTGCATGAGTTCCTTCCGCAGCAACTGTTGAATAATCTCTTTGTTCAATACTAGCCCAGCGAGAACAAACGCTGATGCTGCAACATTACTTTGTATACGTTGGTCGTTGATCTGAGAAATCTGAACAGCAACTTGTCGTAACGTCTCAGTCGGATTATCGGCTTGGCTTAAAACCGCAAATGGTAGCAATCCTGGGGATTGAAAAAAGACATTTGTTGGTTGTTCCCAAAGGCGAATAACTTGGAAGCGATGGAAGGTGTCTTCTAGAGTGAATGTTGTTTGTTGCACCAGTTCGGAATTAGTCTTTTGCAGATAAATCACCACTTGGCGCATTTGCTTGCGAGGAAAACGGCGATATACTCGTAGCCGATAATCAATCATCCGAAATGGAATATCGACTTTAGGCTGCGTTTGAAATTCTATATGAAGTACAACTTCCTCAGATTGGAGTAATATCAGCGCATCAGCGCGGATTGGTTCTAAGGAAAGTTCTGAGGGACTTAACTTGGTGAAGGTTATGGGTTCTCCTAGCAGCCAGGTGGCAAAATCACTGGCGAAGGTTTCTACAAGAAATTTGCAAACACTATCAAACATGAGGAGATTTTACCAGGCGATACAGTGATCTGTTTGACTCCAAGCGGTTAATTACTGGACATCATCTGCAAGTAGAGGTTATGACATAAAAATCTTCTCGGTGACTAAGTATGAACTACTTAAATGATTTGATGTCTCCTTTACTTTGGCATTTGCCTGTAAATTTGATAACACTAGCACAAACAATTACTGACCCAGACCTGATGGGTCAGATTCAAAAATCTTGGAACCACTTTATACAGACAGGTCAAGTGTGGGCATTGTTGATTGGTTTAGTCATTGGCTATATCATTCGGAATCTAACTAGCTACGGTTAAATCTAGGGGGGAGTGGGGAATAGGGAGTAGGGAGTAGGGAAATCAGGAAAATTATCTTCCTCCTCATTCCTAAATCATCATTCCCCATTCCCCACTCCCCACTC